>CAIRTW010000254.1 GCA_903881585.1 uncultured Bacteroidota bacterium
TCGTAAGCGCCGTCCAAACACAACAGTAGCACCCGCACAAGGTGATGACCTAGTTGTTAAAAACCGCTCAGGTGTGATCTGTGAAGTCAAGAGCAGGTCGGGCGATTCGCTGAGCTTATACCAGGAAGGTCCTGTTACCCTGTGGGCAAAAAAGGGCGAACGTAAAGAGCTGAAACTGAATGTAAAGTTTGGCGACACCTATTATATGCGCTGCGGCCTCGTAAAAGATGGCCTTAGATTGGTACCGGTGATGGAACTCGTGGATAAAACCACAGGGGCGGCAGAGTATGAAAAGGATGCAAAAAGAAAGAAGAATATAGGCGTAAAATATCTGTACGAGGTACATTGATCCAACCGCCTCAAATATTTCTGAATAAATATTCAACATGTAGCGCGGTAGGCAAAACAAAAAAGCACAATAGATGATAAAGAAGTCTCTTACAGGATTGCTGGTAATCGCGGTGGTCGTACAGTTCTTCCATCCTGCTAAAAACATAAACACGACTACCTCGCGTCAAGACATAGCAGCGCTGTACACCGTGCCCGACAGTGTGAACCAGGTGCTGCAAAAAGCGTGCATGGATTGCCATAGCAACAACACCCGATATCCATGGTATAACAATGTTCAGCCAGTGGCGTGGTGGCTTAACGACCACATCAAAGATGGTAAACGGGAATTGAATTTTTCAGAATTCGGCGCCCGCACGCCTGAGAAGCAAGCACGGAAACTGAAAAAACTGGCAAAGGAGGTACAGGACGGAGACATGCCACTTTCCAGTTATACCTGGATACACAAGGATGCCATACTCACCGACCAGGAAAAAAACCTATTGATCACATGGGCAAACACACTATCTGATCAAATATCCAGACTACCAAAGAATTGAATAACGCGCGCAATTATTTTACGATTGCTATTGATTTGTTATCAAATTGAATAATTTGAAAAAAACACTACTTTTAGGGTCGGAAATGTTTGGCACAATTCTATTGTACCCAATAAATTGAAAACAAAAATCACTAACCATTTTAAAACATCCAAATGAAACAATTCAAAGTACTCTTACTGACAGCCTTTGTTACACTTGCTGCATTCGCAACTGTTATTTATTCCTCGTGCAAAAAAGATCCATGTAGTGGAGTGACCTGCCAGAACGGAGGCGCCTGCAACGGCGGTAGTTGTACCTGCCTTTCAGGGTATTCCGGCAGTCGTTGTGAAAATTCTACAATTACCTTTACAAACGACTCTTACACCACCGTAAATATTACAGTGAACGGAAGCAGCGCTACGATCGCCGCCGGAAACTCATTGTCATTTACAGGCGGCGCGGGCAGTACTGCTAACGTTACTGCGACTACTGCTGCATACAGTTCTACCGGAGTACAGATCGGAGACCTCGTAAGCTGGAGTTTTTCGGATAATTTCCCTACCGGCGGAGACTTGCTCACAGATCCGTTGGATGTACCAAACACCTATTTTTACTTGTACCTGATAAACACACTTCCTTCTTACATCAATTCTGTTGCATTAAATTCCCAGGTTACGGACTATGTTGCTGTGCCTAATGATGGCTATACCTACGGCGTAGGCTATTATTTTACACAATCTGGTTATGCGAATTTGTACGTAACAACCACCGGTGGAGGTAGTTATAATTATTATCCTATATATGTACCGGGCGGTTACAACTCTTCGGTTACATTCAATGCTAAATAAACCTGCCTTTTTTGTTTACCTAAAACAGAAGAGTTTGTAAACGTTGTAAGCATCCGGCCCTCATTAGCAGCAATAATTTCTGCTGCCCGTTTGGCTTTCGACTCTACCCTATTTACGCCATTCATATAGTACAGGATGTACTTTATTTTGGCCTTGCTCAATACCTCATAAAAAGCCCTTGCCTTCTTATTTTTGGCAAGGGCTTTTTAAACGAGGCTATAGCTATCGGTACCAATTTCAAATTACTAATCCCTAAACCTGGGATGATATTTCTCCAGTGTTTGCCGGAGGTAGCCTCTGTCCAGATGAGTGTAAATCTCGGTGGTAGTTATGCTTTTATGCCCCATCATTTCCTGCACGGCACGCAGGTCTGCCCCACCCTCTACCAGGTGCGTGGCAAATGAGTGGCGAAGTGTATGCGGGTGAATGTTTTGTTTCAGCCCTATCTTTAGTGCAAGGTCTTTAAGGATCATAAACACCATAACCCGCGATAACGCCCCACCCCGCCGGTTAAGGAATACGATGTCTTCGTCACCTTTCTTTATTTTGGGAAGGTGGTTCCTGATATGCTCTTTGTAAAGGAGTATGTATTTTATTGCGGCCTCACCTATTGGCACCAGCCGTTCTTTGTTGCCCTTGCCCACTACTTTTATAAAGCCAACATCCATGTATAAATTCGTAAGGCGCAGACCTATAAGCTCGCTCACGCGCAGGCCACAGCTGTACATAGTTTCCAGCATGGCATGGTTGCGCTGGCCTTCGGGCGTGCTGTGATCTATGGCGGCAAACAGCTCGTCTATCTCGGCAAGGCTTAGCACATGTGGCAGCGACCGACGCAGTTTTGGCGCATCAAGCAATTCGGTGGGGTCTTTTTTCACCACTTCCTCCAGCAGCAGGTACCGGTAAAAGGATTTGATGCCGCTCAACACCCTGGCCTGGGTACCCGCAGATAAGCCAAGCTCATTGATATTCACCAGCAGCGATTGTAAGTGTTCCAGCTCTATACGTTCCACCCCCACACCGGGGTATGCATCGGCCAGATGGTCGCGCAGCATGGCCACATCATGCAGGTAAGCCTCTATCGTATTATCCGACATCGACCGCTCCAGCATCAGGTAAGCTCTAAACCCTTTTATATATGCGTCCCACATTTTAATTAATGTGCAAATTTGAAAATGTGCAGATGTGCAAATTCACACGGTATGCAAGTTAATGGCTGAAATATTTAAAAGTGGGAATTTTTCCGGATTGCTATAAGGATGAAATGTTTTGTGTAATTTACTTTCTAATTTCATCAACTATTTGAAATTCGGCAATCTACTTGGGCATTTGCACATTTGCACATTTGCACATTTTCAAATTTTCAAATTACCATGCTTCACATCGCTATCGTCAACGGCCCCAATCTTAATCTCCTTGGTACAAGGGAGCCGCATATATATGGCCATCAAACCCTCGACCATTACTTAAAGCAGCTGGCAGTGCGGTTTCCCTTTGTGCATCTGCATTGTTACCAAAGCAATATAGAAGGTGAGCTCATCAACTACCTGCACAACTGCATGGGTATGATGAACGGCATTGTACTCAACGCCGGCGCATATACACATACCAGCATTGCCATTGCCGATGCCGTCAGCGCTATTGGTGTGCCTGTGGTAGAGGTACATATTTCCAATGTATTGGCAAGAGAAGAATACCGGAAGACCTCCTTTATTGCATCAAAATGCAAAGGATCTATCAGCGGGCTTGGGATGGATGGATACGCACTGGCGATACAGTATTTTGTGGATGCGCTGGTGCCACCGGCGGTTTAAAACAACTCCCCTTGCCCGCTCTTCCCGCTATGCTTCCACTCATAGTCCAGTAGCCATTTTTTGCGGTGCAGGCCGCCGCCATAGCCGGTTAGGGTGCCGTTACTACCTATCACGCGGTGGCAAGGTATGATGATGGCAATACCATTTTCTCCGTTAGCTCCGGCGACAGCCCTGATCGCTTTTTCGTCGCCCAGGAATATGGACTGCTGCTTATAGGACTTTGTTTCGCCATAGGGTATCTGCAACAAACCCTCCCACACCCGCTTCTGAAACGGAGTACCTACCAGGTGCAACGGCAGGTCGAATTCCTTTCTTGTTCCAACAAAATACTCACCTATCTGTTGTTCCAGCAATTTAAAATGCGGATGCTCCCCTTCGGCAAACCGCAGCCCGCTAAGCATCTCTATGCGTTTCATGATAGTATCTATACTCTTCCGGTATTGGAAATCGAACAGGCAGATACCCTCATCGCTGGCGCCAATGCGCATTTTACCAACAGGGGTATCTATGAATTTCAGGAAGATCATTATTATCGAGTTATATCACACAGTGATATTGTAAAGATAATTTTTTATCTTCATTGCTACTGCCCCACATAACCCCAATAATGACGAAGACAATCTTCTTTCTGCTTTTTTGTTCTATCATCGTTTCGGCGTGTGCTAATGAGACTAATAAGCCAACTGATTACCAGCGAAAGAGCGCAATAAAAGACAGCGTAAAGGGACTGGAGGAAGATATAGCAACATATAGCAAGGCAATAAAAAATGATCCCGGAGATACAGGCGCTTACTATCTGCGTGCGAATGCAAAGTACCAGCTACACGATTATAAAGGTGCTATAGAGGACTATACAAAAGTGATCGCAATAGATCCAAATTCAGAGTACGCCTACTACGACCGTGGCAACGCGAACGACGATCTAAAAGACTATACCGGAGCATTAGCTGACTATAATAAGGCGTTACAAATCAATCCGAAGGATGACGACGCGTATGAAAACAGAGGACTCACAAAAGCAAGCATAAAAGACTATGATGGCGCGCTTGCAGATTACAATAAAGCAATAGAGATAAACCCTGAAAATGCAGCAGCTTATGGCAGCAGAGCAGTGCTAAAAGACAACAAGAAAGATTATCGTGGCGCACTTACAGACTTCGACAAAGCAATAATGTTGGATCCTGACAATGAGGGAACATATAACAACCGAGGATTAGCGAAATATCACCAGAAAGACTACAAAGGCGCAGTGCAGGACTACAACAAGGCTATTGAATTGGCCCCGAATGATTGTGCTGAAGTGTATTATAACCGCGCGCTTCTGAAAAATGACCAGGAAGATTACAAAGGAGAAATAGAGGATTATACCCGCGCTATAGACGTTGATCCTGAATATGCTTTAGCTTATTATTCAAGGGGAATAGCCAAAGATGTAAGGAACGACCCTACGGGTGCCATAGCAGACTATAGCAAGGCAATAGAGTTAGAACCCGGCGATGCCGATGCCTACTATTCCAGGGGCCTTGCGAGAATCACAATAGGCCATAATGACAGCGGGTGCAACGACTTGAATACCGCAATAAAATACGGAAACAAAGACGCCATCCAGGCATTTAAAGAAAATTGCCATTGACATCGCAAGAGTAACGGAAAGAGATAAATTAAACCGCAGCCTGCTTGAATTGCTCCTTAAGAATACCTACAAGGTTGGAGCTTACTATTTTAGCAGCCGCATCGATCATATTCCGGAAGGCATATGCGTGGGCAATACCATGGCTGATAATTACCGGGCTATTGATACCGAGGATCGGGGTACCACCGTATTTCTCGAAATTGAAATCATCGAGGAATGGATCGTCAAAACCTTTTTGCACTTTGAAGATATCGTAGATAGATTCTGCCATTTTAAGCAGCACATTGCCTACAAAACCTTCACAAACCAGCACTTCGGCCTTATTTATGAAAACATCCCTGCCTTCAACATTGCCAACGAAATTAATGTTCGGATTTTCCTTCAGCAATGGATAAGTAGCCTGGCACAGGAGGTTTCCCTTGCCCTCTTCTTCTCCGAGGTTGAGCAGGCCCACGCGTGGCTTCTCCACCCCCAGCACATACTGCGAATAAAGTGAGCCCATCTCTGCAAACTGCACCAGGTGTTCCGGTTTGCAGTCGGCGTTGATGCCGGAATCGAGGAGGAAATTGTATTTGCCATCTGTGCGGGGCATAGGCGTAGCTATAGTGGGGCGAAGTATGCCCTCTATAGCTTTAACGGTGTACATAGCGCCCACCATCATAGCGCCGGTATTACCGGCGCTGATAAAGGCATCTATCTTACCCTTCATCAGCAAGCCAAACCCAACGGCAATGCTGGAGTTAGGCTTTTCTTTCAGCGCCTTTGTGGGGTGCTCGTGCATACCTATCACCTCTGCCGCCTCAACAAATGTGAAGCGGTGATGATATGCATCTAACAGCGAAAGGTATGGGGCTGCAGCTGTTGCATCACCTATGAGCAACAAATGCACTGACGAATCAGGCACTTGCTCAAAATACGATTGCACGCCTTTTACGGGTTCGGCGGGGGCATAGTCCCCACCCATAATGTCAAGCCCTATCTTCATTAACTGAAAATAATAAGTTATTGATTTTTTTCACCCTCAGTAGCTGCCGCAGGAGCTTTGTCAACCACTACTTTGCCACGATAGTAGAGTTTTCCCTCTACCCAATGTGCACGGTGGCGCAGATGGCTTTCGCCGGTTACGCTGTCCACGCTCCATGTTTCCGCTTCTGCCTTGTAGTGCGTCCGACGTTTTGCGCCTCTCTGCTGTGAGTGTCGTCTTTTTGGATTAGGCATTTTACTTTATTTATTTGATTTACAATTAATTACAACTACTATTTCACTATTTACTATCCACTAAATTACTTCTTTTTTTTGGACTTTTCACCACTGATCTCTTTCAGTGTTTCCAGCCCTTTCCAAAGTGGGTTAGCATTGTGCTCCGGCGGTTCTGACAGCTTATCCAGCAAATTCAGCGCATCCGGATTGCATCCCGACTTCCCTTTTTCGTCATCAGCATGAATATGCTGCAATGGCACACTGAGCATTAAAAACTCATACAGCCAGTTGCTGATATCGATCACCGTTTCGCTGCGCGGAATGAAAACAACGTCGTCTTCATCCTCGATCTCTTCGCCATCATCGCCCATCAGCTTTATCACCAGGTTAAACTCATCCCAGAGCCTCAGCTTAAAGTCATCACCACAACGGTCGCACGGTACGGTAACATTCCCATCCACATCAAAGTGGCACATGAAAAAATTCTCGTGTTTATCAAAGATCAGCGTGATACGGGCATCCCAGTTACTAAAACTTTCATCAACCTCATGTGCCTCCATGAAACGATCATCAATATCGTACATGTAGGTATGTGGTCCGGGTTTTAGTCCCTGCCAGGCTATTTCATATTCCCGGTTATGCTTCATAATTTGGAATTAGGGATTAGTAATTTGGAATTCGGATTGTTCCACCACCGGCAGAGATAAAATTCACTGTGATTAACAAATTAATCCCAATTACAAATTCCCAATTACAAACTCCAATTTCTAAACGGGGTTGCAAAGGTAGCAAAAAAAACTTGTGATTACATCAATTTGTTACGCTTTATTAAAAAAGCATGCAGCACTTCTTCCACAGGTTTGGATAGGTCCACCGCTACCCTGTCTATCTGGTATTGATGGCAGCGGTTTTCTACCATTTCCTGAAAATGACGCATTTTGCTAATATACTTCTCTTTTATCTGCTGCGGCTGTAGCTTTACACGCTCTCCACTTTCCATATCCACAAACTCATAGGGCCGGTTCTCAAACTCAAAATCCATTTCCATGGCGCCATCCATTACGTGAAACAGAATTACCTCATGTTTATTATAGCGCAGGTGCTGCAACGCGGCAAAGACGTCCTCGACATTATCTGCATCATCCATCATATCACTAAAAACAATGATCAGCGACCTTTTGTGCATCTGCTCTGCCACCAGGTGCAGAGCACCAGCTGCATTGGTTACTTTATTCTCTGTATCGATATTCAAGGTTCTTTGCAGCTCATTCATCAGCATACGGTAATGGCTGGGAGATGAGCGGCATTCAGATAGGTAGTTGACCTTATCGTCAAATAAGACCAATGAACCGGCATCCAGTTGACGCTTCAATAACTGAAGCAGACTCGCAGCCGCCACACAGGAAAACTGGAGTTTATTTATCTTCTTCGCGTCCTTCGGAAACTGCATGGACGAAGATGCATCCAATACCAGGCAGCAGCGGAGGTTTGTTTCTTCCTCGAAGCGCTTAATGAACAGCTTATCCGTTCTGCCATATACCCGCCAGTCTATGTGCCGCAGCGGGTCGCCCTGGTTATACAACCTATGCTCAGCAAACTCTACTGAAAACCCATGAAACGGGCTTTTGTGCAGGCCAAGTATAAAACCTTCCACCACCTGCCGGGCAAGGAGTTCAAGATTATCGGAAAGCGGCTGCTGAAGAATCATTTTTTTGGGAATTGGTCCCTTCTAGCGCTCCTCGCGGTCGCTTGCGCGAATGCTCAGGGAGAAGGGGATTAGGAATTAGGATTGTTGCACTTGCAAAGTTAGTTGATTCCGGGTAATAGCACTTAAAATGGGCTAGCTGTATTCTATTCCAGTTCAATCAGGAGATTTTTTCAATATCTTCGGTGGCACATTTTTTAAGTATATTTGTTTATCATGAACACAACACGGATTTCAAAAACTATAGAAAAAGCGCTGAATGCGCAAATGACCAAAGAAGCACATGCCGCACAGGTATATCTTTCTTATGCTGCCTGGGCAGCAGATAAGGGTTTTGATGGTGTAGCAAATTTTCTTTTCCGCCACTCCGGTGAGGAGCGAAACCACATGATGAAGATCGTAGAGTATATACTGCAACGCACCTGCAGTATATCATTGAGATCAATGATCGTTTCATCCAGTTTTTTAACCGAAACGGCCAGCCCATCCATAAATACCTGTTTGTCGTCATCATCAAGGTTGCCCTCAACAAGAGCATCTGTAATACCTATGATATTGGCCACCGGCGACCGCAGATTGTGCGATATTATGTATGCAAACTGCTCCAGGTCCTGATTGCGCTGCATCAGCTCCGCAGTTATCTTTTTTTCCTGCAGTTCAGATACTTTCTTTGCGGTTATTTCAGTAATAGCCATGATTACGCCTAAAGCTTGTTTATCGGTGTTCCACACCGGGTAGTAGTCAAGGTTAAACCATTTACCATATGCGTCCGGCTGTGGAAAATTCATTTCAAAGCCTATGCTCGAACCACTCAGTACATTCTGCAAATATTTTCTTATCACCGGGCGCGAATCTTCCTTAAAATATTCTATTGCTTTATTGCCCTCGGCAAGCGG
The DNA here is from genome assembly GCA_903881585.1 of uncultured Bacteroidota bacterium. Lineage (GTDB taxonomy): Bacteria > Bacteroidota > Bacteroidia > Chitinophagales > Chitinophagaceae > Nemorincola. Next base: position 8,966 of record CAIRTW010000254.1, read on the forward strand.
CTTCTCCAGCAAATCTATAGATATTTTATACGCCAGCTGGTTAAATGATAAAACCTTCAGATCTGCATCAAGCAGTATGTAAGCAGTCTCCGTATTGTCAAATATAGCGCGCAGGTTTGCTTCCGATTTTGCAGCGATTTTGTGGCATACACAGTTTCGGAAACGTCCCTGATAAATCCGTTAATACGGGATACGCTGTTCGCCGCATCGCGGGCTACGGCCATCTCAGCGTATATGTGTTTTAATGTCCCGTCTTTACTTATGATCCGGCAGGAATATTTTTGCCGGTCAAGGTGCTGTATCGTGTGATCGATCAGCTGTTTTACCAATTCCCGCTCATCATGGTGCACCATCATCAGGTAACTGTCCACAGAAGGTTCTATTTCTCCCGGCATGTAGCCCAGAATACGGAATTGCTCGTCAGACCAGCGCTCTGTATTGTTCAGCATATCCCTTTCCCAACTCCCAAAGTGAGCAAGCTGCTCCGCTTCTTTCAACAATGCTTCATTAGCAATTACTTCATCCAGGAATTTCTTTCTTTCTGATTCAATATGGTATTTATGTATGGCGCTCAGCACAGCGTTTGGCAGTCGTTGCAGCCGGTCTTTCAGTATATAATCGCATGCGCCTTCTTTCATAATGCTTACCGCATATTCTTCCGAGATGGAGCCGGTGACCAAAATAAAAGGAGTAAGGAGCTTTCTTTCGTTGATTATTCGTAACGCCTCCACACCGCTGAATTGTGGTAAGGAGTTATCGGCAAGTATGGCGTCAAATCTTTGCTGGTCTATTGCTTTTATGAAACTCTCGCTGTCATCTGTTATTGTATAACCAAAATCCATTCCGGACCGCTGCAATGTGAGGATGATAAGCTCGGCATCCGTCATCATATCTTCTAAGATCAGCAAATTCAGTTTATTCATGGTGTCAGATCTAAGTTCGTATTCTAGGCCATTTTCCAAATTTTCTGTTAGTAAGTTATTAAATTATTCCCTATTAATGTAATTTAATTTGGAGAAAATATAGCATACTGTTTTACAGGTAAAAAAAAGTATGATTTTTTTGTACTTTGTACTTAAAAAGGGAATATGCGCAAATATCAAGCTAAAAGGTCATTTCGATGAAAAAGAGAAATTGTTAATAAATATCAATTTCAGTCCATCTTTCTTGCCTATGAAAATCATGAAAGCCCATATGTTAAGACGATGCACTTCGCACTGTATTGCCAAAACCACCTGTACGGGGCGCATGTGATCGCGGCCGGCTGTTGGAGCTATTACTGTGGTGAGGACGTAAAAAATTAAAGAAACCACCATGCGCCCGGCTGGCGGCCCCATTAACAGAATGACGGCTGGAACTGTCGCCCCGGCTATACATATCTTTCCCTTTCGCTGCAGCAGATACCGCAGCTGAGAAAAGAGTGCCCAAGATGATCTTATATGACCGTTTCATTACTGTACCAATTTACTGCTCCTCAATGGATTACCAAATATCGGTCATGAATCAATAGAAAGAGCTTTTTTCACTTTAATTAACGTGCAGCTACTATTTTCAATTTTTATGCTCATTTTTGACCTTCCTTTACTTTTTTGCTTATGCCATACCTACCTGGATCGTTTATAAAAACAAGGTGGCCATTACTGCTTGTGCTGCTTGTTTTTGTTGTTTTTAAAATACCACAACTACATTACCCATTCTACATAGACGAAAGTGAATATACTTCTGCCGTTAAAATGATGGCATTACATGGTTCCAGCCTTATGCCCGGTTCCATCCCGCTATGTTTTTCAGGGCATCCGCTGATGTTACATTTTTTATGCTCACTCTGGATGAAGTGCTTCGGTTCGTCTAACGTTGCCATTCATTCGTTTCCATTGTTGCTTTCCGTGAGCTTCCTTATTGTTTTATTTGAGTGTTGTCTGCGGCTCTTTGGCCGTAAAGAAGCCATGCTCGTTTTATTGCTTGTTTCAACGCGCGTTGTTTTTTTTGTAGATTCCTCTTTTGTGTACCCGGAAATAATGGTGGCTATGTTTGCGTTTTTAAGCTTGTATTGTTACTCTAAACATTACCTGCTACTAACATCGCTAATGCTTTTTATGCTTTTTTTTTCCAAGGAAGGGGGACTTGTTATTGGCGCCGTGATTGGGGTTGATGCACTTATTTCTTTGTTTCGGAAAGATGAAAGCATTGGGCGGCGTATTATGAGATTAGCGGCAGTGCTGGCGCCCACATGCCTGATAGGACTGTTCTTTGTGCTTCAGAAAGCAAAGTTCGGATGGTATGTGAATCCCGGACACGTTAACCAGATCAGAGAAGACTGGACTTCATTTTATATTATGTTCAAAAGTGGCTTGTACTGGACTTTCCGGGGCGACAAGGCTATGAATGCACTGGTATTTTTTATCATATTGCTTTCCATAATACCCGCATTCAGGTTTAAAAATATCCGATACCTTTTTTTATGCCCGCCAGCTCTTATCGTATATTTTCAGGCAGAAATGTTTCCGACACAGGCTAAGGAAAGCGTTGTATGGATGATCTTGTTCCTATTGTTTTTTACAATTCCGGTTTATTACATTTTGCAGCTTAACAAGACCATGAGCGCACCGACACGTAAGTTTATCATACTTCTAAGTATTTGTGTGGTAACATACCTGCTTTATTCCTCCCTCACCCACATTGGATACCGGTATCTGATCGTGATAATCGTATTTGTTTTAATCTTCTTTGCCGTTTGCATGAGTACATATATCGCAGCAGGCAGTAAAAATCTTTTTTACTTTGCCGTGGGGGGCATATTGCTTATAGGCGTTTATGGATTTTACTCCAATGACAGAGCTGAGGATACACAACTTGGTGCGTTCCGGGAAATGAATGTTCAGCTACAGGAATTTTCTTACCTGGAAAAGGAAAATGCCTACGACAAAGAAATAGCATATGGATGTACGTGGGAAATGCTGCGTCTTACGGATACCCTGCAAGGGTTTCTGAGTTCTGCACGCACATTCACACATATGCAGCGCTTCCCCATTGGGCCACATACCGAATATGCAATTTTCGGCAATTGTTGCGACAATAGTCCGGATGAGTACCAGCACATGCTTGCAAATCCTGCCTTCCACAGCGTGTATAAAGTAAAGGATGGGGAAATGTGGGCGGAGATATTTAAGCATAACTGATATTCGTATTGTAGCATCATATATGAATGAAGCAACGTTCCTGATCAGGGAAGAAAGCCAGGCTTAGAAGGATAAAAAAGAGCAAAGAATTAAGTGCTCCAGCACTCCGTTCTTCGCTCTGATTTTGTGACCCGGATTGGATGTAAAATTATTCATATAAAATCAGCTAATATAGACCTAACTCTTACCAGGCTTTGCCTTGGTCATAATGCAACAAGAATTAATGTGAGTTAAGACGAAACAAAATGAAGACCAGATGCCACAAATCTGCCACAGATTATTCACTGTCGTCTAGACACGACAGTACCATTATCGAACCTTTTGAAGCAAAAGTTTAAGCTGATTTATGAATGCTTTGCTGTAGAGCGATAATATATTTCTAAAGTAGCTTTGTATTTAATAGTTGAATTACACCTTCATACAACCAATCCTTCTGCGTAAAACTGATGGAAAATAATCTATTAATTCTTCAGTACAGCCAATTATAAGTATTGTTGGCTTGTCTCCTTTTCTCTCGGTTATACGAAAATAAATTTCGCCTAATGCTAAGGATAGTGAACCAAAAAAATCAGTATCAGTAGATTTCTCACTTATTCCTTCTATGACCAAAAAATAGGGGACACTATTGGGATTGGAATCGAAGTCCGAAATAAATGACAAAATGGTTTTATAGATATTTTGGGGCTGAAGCTTTGCAATGTGACATAAAGTCTATTAAATAGTTACACAAATAGGTTGTACCTTTGCGAATAAAATTGCATTTTATGGGACGACCGGTATTACGGGTTGGCAATTACAA
>CAIRTW010000255.1 GCA_903881585.1 uncultured Bacteroidota bacterium
ATAAAAAATCACCACAGCAACCACCACCTTTACGCCATTCTATACCCCCTGCTAATCAATTAGTATTACAATTGTAGAGCCAGAGAGCGTTCCAATAGAATGTTCCTTAATTTCACCCCTTTGTCGGACAACACTAATTCCCAATTCCTAATTCCTCAGAAACTAAAAATTCCCGTATCTTTGCACTCCCAAAAAAAAGTGATATTTTATTTTTTAACCTCCGGTACATTATAACTGTGCCGTACAAACAGAAGTACTATTTTGGAAGACCAGGTAATCAATTCAGAAGGCGTAGCATCATCGCAGGATGAAAACACGCAGCACGCAGCTCCGGTTGTTGCTGAAAGCACAACAGAAAACGAAGCGGAAAACACCGCAGAGGCAGCAGCGCCACAGCACATCACAGCAGACGAAGCACACGAAGCAGCGCAACCGGAAATGGAAGCAGCTCCGCAGGTACGTGCCCCACGCCGCTATTACGAATCAGCATCAACAACATCTCACGATGATTTTGACTGGAGCGTAGATAAGCGCAATGTAGCATCTTACAAAGACGATGAGCGCGTTCAGCTCGACTCTCTTTATGGCAACACCTTCAAGGCTATAGCAGAATCAGAACTGCTGAGCGGTGCAGTGGTAGGCCTTACAAAGACAGATGCTATCATCAACATCGGTTTCAAATCAGACGGACTGGTATCGCTTAACGAATTCCGCGATATGCCGGACGTGAAGATAGGCGACGTGATAGAAGTAATGGTGGTAGAAAAAGAAGACAAACACGGCCACCTGCACCTGAGCCGCAAACTCGCAAGAGCAGCGCGCGCATGGCAGCAGATCGTTGACTTCTACAAGACTGGCGAAGTGGTTACAGGTACCATCACATCGAAGACCAAAGGCGGTCTTATTGTGGATGTTTATGGCCTGGAAACATTCCTTCCCGGTTCGCAGATCGACGTTAAGCCCGTTACCGACTACGATCAGTATGTTGGCAAAACAATGGACTTCAAGGTTGTTAAGATCAACGAAACTATACGCAATGCCGTGGTTTCTCACAAGGCGCTTATCGAAAGCGACATTGAGCAGCAGCGCAGCGTTATCATCGGCCAGCTCGAAAAAGGACAGGTACTGGAAGGTACTGTTAAGAATGTTACCGACTTCGGTGCATTCATCGACCTTGGTGGTGTTGACGGATTACTGTACATCACAGACATTAGCTGGGGCCGCGTAACGCACCCAAGCGAAGTGCTGCAGAACGGCCAGAAACTGAACGTGGTGGTTCTTGACTTCGATGACGAGAAGAAACGTATCAGCCTCGGCCTGAAACAGCTGACTCCTCACCCATGGGACAACCTGCCTGCAGAAATACAGGAAGGCGCTAAGATCAAGGGCAAGGTGGTTAACATTGAAGATTACGGTGCATTCCTCGAGATCATGCCTGGCGTAGAAGGCCTGGTACACGTTTCGGAGATCACATGGTCTTCTCAGCCTATCAACGCCAAGGAGTTCTTCAAACTCGGCGAAGAGCATGAAGCTATAGTAGTAACTCTTGATAAAGACGAGCGCAAAATGAGCCTGTCTATCAAGCAGCTTACACAGGATCCATGGGATACTATCGAAAATAAATTCCCGATCGACAGCCGCCACACGGGCACTGTTAAGAACATCACTCCATATGGCGTATTTGTAGAGCTGGAAACAGGCATAGGCGGCATGATACACATCAGCGACCTTAGCTGGATCAAGCGTTACAACCACCCAAGTGAGTTTGTAAAGACCGGCGACAAGATAGAAGTGATGATCCTGAGCATAGACAAGGAGAACCGCAAGCTTGCCCTGGGCCACAAACAACTGGAAGAAGATCCATGGAACACATTCGAAACTGTATTCCCGATCGGCTCCATACACGAAGGCAGCGTAACCCGCAAAGACGAGAAAGGCGCTACAGTGCAGCTCCAGTATGGTCTTGAGGCTTACTCTCCAGCCCGTCACCTCCGCAAGGAAGATGGCAGCAATGTAGAAGCTGAAGAAACACTTCCGTTCATGATCATCGAATTCGATCGTAACGACAAGCGTATCATGGTTTCTCACAGCAAGGTATGGGAGCAGGTGAAGACAGAAGAGAAAGAGTCTGCACGTAAGGAGGCTACCGCTGAAACTGAAAAGACCAAGAAAGCAGTGAAGAACATACAGAGCAAAGTAGAGAAGCCCACACTCGGCGACCTCGGCGCACTGGCTGCTATCAAGGACAAGATGAAGCAAGCTGAAAACGAAAGCGGCAACGAACCAGCAGCAGAGTAATATGCAAATGTGGGAATGTGCAAATATGCAAATGCCCTCATAATAATTGATAAAAAACCACCCGCGCAATCGGGTGGTTTTTTAACTTTATAAACTTACCTTTAATGGTATAATGGTACGATACTTATACATTCATTATCCCGCAAAACACGGGCAATTTGCACATTCACATATTTTCACATTTTCACATTACACAAAATGGCCTGGACAGAAAAAGACAACAAATTATACCGCAGCTTCAAATTCAAGGACTTTGGCGAAGCTTTTTCATTTATGACCCATGTAGCCCTGATAGCCGAGAAGCAGGACCACCACCCTACCTGGACAAACACCTACAACAAGGTGGACATTTGGCTGAACACGCACGATAAAGGTGATATCGTAACCGACAAGGACAGGACACTAGCGGCAGCTATAGATAAGATAACAGGGAAATAAAACAACACTTATGACCAACAAAGCCACCGGGACCTTTGAAGTAAAGATCGTCCCGCAGACCGACCGCGAAATACCTATGCTGGCTCGCATGACAATAGACAAGCAATTTCATGGAGACCTGGAAGCTACCACGCAGGGGCAAATGCTCAGCGCGGGCACGGCAATACCCAACTCGGCGGGTTACGTAGCTATAGAAAGGGTGGAAGGAGCATTACACGGCAAGAAGGGCAGCTTCGTGCTGCAACACGTAGGTATCATGAACCGCGGTGTGCCATCATTAACCGTAACGGTAGTACCTGATTCGGGAACCGGCGAACTGGAAGGTCTGTTGGGAGCGCTGACTATTATCAGGGAACCTGGTAAGCACTCTTACGAATTTGGCTATGAGTTGCCGGCCTAAAATATAAACACCTGTGGTTTTAGGCCACAGGTGCGGAAGAAAATGGAATAATAAATGCTTACTCAGCAATCCTGTGCTGCCTCAGTATCTTAGGGATGCGCACTTCCAGCCCACCATGAACGGTACCCTTGTAGCCTACACCCACCTCAATAAAGCCCGCAACCTGGCGGCCAATGCGCATACCCAGCGGAGTAGCCTGGAAAGCCCATGGCTTCAAGCCCGACTGGTCGGCAAGACCGGCCTCGTGCCTTCCGTCATTTAATACAGAAACACCATAGGCTAAAGCTCCGTACAGCCTCACCCTGATCATATCGTTGCGAGTATCGAGGTAGCAGAAGGTCATTTCAGGCACAAAAGACACAAAACTGCCCCAAGTGTTGATATTTTCAAAGCCGATGCCCATGCCCATAGTTACGTTCTTATTAATATAGTACCGGTAAGTGATATTGGTAACCCCGGAAGATGCCGAAAAAGGAGCACCGTTGTAAAAGCTGTAAACACTGTAATATCCATAGCCTACTGATATTTCGCTCTTACCCCTTTGTGCAAAACTGCTATGCGCACAACAGATCATTAATAAAGCAAAAAACAAAACAGGTAACTTTCCTTTCATCATAAAATGGCTTTTAAGCTATGGTATTTATTGATTACGAAGGCTAAAGATAGAGCAAACTTTGATTTCTCCAAAACCTTTGGGTTGGGAATCGGGATTTAGTTATTAAGGAATTGGGATGGTTTGAGGATAATGTTACTTTTTCAGGTATAACCCAATAACTGCCAGCGCAGCAAAAAGGGTAAACACACATTTAATCAGATATACCTTAGTCTCAGATATTTTTGTTTCGAGCTTAGCAATATCGCCTTTGGTATCTAAAGTATCTTTCGCCATTTCAACTCTGCTTATCATTTAGGCAATTATTGATGGAAGAAAAATTTAGCAATAGCAATAATAGTAGCCAGTTGCCCAATTCCGAAAATGAACATCCATTTAATAATATCAGCTCTTACCTCGGCAATCTGAACCCCAAGTTTTGTTTCCATCTTTGCGATATCCTCTTTTGTGGCAAGCACATCTTTTTGATCTGCAATTTTCGACTCTATTATCTGCTCGATTTCAGTCACAACAATTTTGGCATCTTCAGCATTATTGAAGTGCTTGCCTAATATTTCATAAATCTTAAAGCTTTGAGCGGCAGTCATACGGTAAAACTTGTTAGGCAAATATAAATCATTACGAACAATTGGCATAATTATCCGCTTATCAACATACCGGCCTATCCCTTGCCCGCGATAGCTTCCGAGAATGCGGCAACCTTTTTAACCTTTTACCTTCTTAACCTATTAACTAAAAAACGTAACTTTGAAGCATGTCCTTACAAGGCAAAAAAATAGTATTGGCTGTTACCGGCAGCATAGCAGCGTATAAAACGCCTCATTTTGTGCGCCTGCTGGTAAAAGCGGGTGCAGATGTGAAAGTGCTGATCACTGATGCCGCTGCACAATTCGTGAGTCCGCTTTCTCTGGCTACCGTATCAAAGCATCCGGTATTGGCAAACGTCAATGATGGCGCAACATGGAACAATCATGTGGAACTGGGCCTTTGGGCAGATGCCATGATCATAGCTCCGTGCAGTGCGAATACCCTTGGCAAGCTTGCCAATGGGCTGTGCGACAACCTTGTTTGCGCGGTTTACCTTTCTGCCCGTTGCCCGGTTTTTATCGCCCCCGCAATGGATGAAGATATGTGGCTGCACCCATCCACAAGAGCCAATATGAGTAAAGTAAGGGGCTTTGGTAACCATATCATACCCGTAGTACACGGTGAGCTGGCCAGTGGCCTCATCGGCGAAGGGCGTATGGCTGAACCTGAGGATATGGTAGCGCATCTTGGCGGCTTTTTCTCAGAAGAAAATAAACAACTGAAGGGGATAAAGGCACTGGTAACCGCCGGGCCCACGTACGAACGCATAGACCCGGTGCGATTCATAGGCAACTTCTCCAGCGGCAAAATGGGCATCGCTATCGCAGAGGCCCTTGCAGACAGGGGGGCGCAGGTAACGCTGGTGCTCGGTCCGTCGCATGAGCATACGTATCACTCACAAGTGAAGACGATTGGCGTGGAGAGCGCACATGAAATGTATGAAGCGAGCATGGCTGCTTTTAAAGATACCCAGATAGCAGTGTTAGCAGCTGCCGTGGCAGATTACCGGCCCGCTATGCAGGCTACGGAAAAGATAAAGAAGAAAGAAACAGAACTAACCATAGCGCTAACCAAAACGGACGATATACTGGCCAGCCTGGGCAAAATAAAACAGCCTGGGCAAACGTTAGTAGGTTTCGCGCTGGAGACGAATGATGAGCTGGCACATGCCGCAGAGAAACTTAAAGCGAAGAACGCCGATATGATAGCGCTCAACTCGCTGAGGGATGCAGGCGCAGGCTTCGCACACAACACCAATAAAATAACGTTATTAAAGAGAAGCGGAGTGCATGTAGCGCTGCCGTTACAAAGCAAAAAAGATGCTGCGGCGTCAATTGTTGACCATATTTTAGAATTACGACATGCTGAAAAGATTGCTTAGTATAATGCTGCTGGCGCTGTTTTCCGCCTTCGCCACCCAGGCACAGGAACTGAATTGCATTATTACTGTGCTGCACGATAAAATATCGAGTACCGGCATAGACCCAACGGTATTCGGTACTATGCAAAAATCTATTGCAGAATTCATGAACAGTCATAAATGGACCAGTGATGAATATGCTGCGTCCGAAAAAATTGATTGCAATATCCTTATAAACCTTACCGGCAACAACGTAAACAGCGATCCGGACAGCTACAGCGCTACGCTCAGCATACAAGCTACCCGCCCCGTTTATAACTCCACTTACACATCAAAACTCATAGATTTTGTTGATAAGGATGTCTCTTTTAAGTTTTCGCCATACACCCCCATGCACTTTGACGATAACCAGGCTTCCGGCACCGATCCTATGTCCGGCAACCTCACTGCTATACTGGCTTATTATTCATACATAGTGCTGGCGCTTGATTATGACAGTTTCTCTCCAAATGGGGGGTCGAGTTACCTCAAAAAAGCCCAGAACGTGGTCAATAACGCGCCGGATGGGAAAGGAGTAAGCGGGTGGAAAAATGTGGAGAGCACTCACAATCGATATTGGATAGTGGACCAGATGCTGAACACAAGGTTCTCTGATGTGAGAAAAGTGTGGTACTCCATGCACCGCGAAGGGCTGGACAGTATGTATGCCAAGCCGACTGAAGCACGTAACCGCATACTATCGAATATCCGCAAGCTCTACGAGGTTAACCGTGAAAACCCCAGTTCTGTATATCTCCAGTTCTTCTTCAACGCCAAGAGCGATGAGATCATACACCTGCTGGCACAGGCACCCAAACCCGAAAGATCGCAATACATCACATTACTTGACGCCCTTGATGTTCCAAACCTCGCGAAGTATAATGCGCTCCGATGAACGTTGAAATTTCAAAACTTAAATTCCAAATTCCAAAGCCCCCGTTTTTCCGTGAGTGTAGTCGAAAAAATAAAAGAAGCCGAAGGCCCGACATCTATGCCCCGTATCCTGCTTATTGCCTGCGCCCTGCTCCTGCTGTTTTCCTGTAAACAAAAAAGCGCTTTTTCAGGCGATCACTTATCAAGGGATTTAATGCAAAAAGTGATCCTGGATGTTAACCTTGCCGAGGCATACAGCATCAGTGCAAAAGACAGCCTGCACAAAGTAGGCACAAAAAATGTGGATTCACTTCCCGCTTTCTACAAGCGCGTGTTTGACCATTACAAAATAACAGAAGCGGAATTTAATACCAGCCTGGAATGGTACAAAAGCCACCCGGAAGAACTGGATTCGGTATATGCGCATATCATTCCAATAGCAAACAAACTACAGGCACAGTTGCCGGTGCAGAAAACACCACCGCCAGCAGCAATAGCGGCAACATCACAAGGAATACCAATGCCACAAACACCATTGCACACCGCAGCGCCACATTCACCCGTGATGCACCCGAATATGCCTAAAGACGCACCGCACCCGGCACCCAAGAGGCCGGTGGATAACGATAAAGAAAATTGATAGCTTCTGTAAATCACGCCAGCCTCTGCAAGGCTACGCTTATCCGCTCCATAGCCTCCATAAGATTCGTCATAGAAGTAGCGAAAGAAAGCCGCACACAATTGGCCTCGCCAAAAGCGCTGCCACATACCGTGGCTACATGAGCTTCATTGAGCAGGAACATGCTGAAGTCTTCGTCATTATTTATCTTGTTGCAGTTGTAGCTCTTCCCGAAAAATGAGCTTATATCCGGGAAGGCATAGAAGGCACCTTCGGGATTATTGCACTTGACACCGGGCATTTTTTGAAGTGCTGGTATCACGTAATCTTTTCTCTGCCTGAACGCATCAACCATCTTATAGGTAGGTGCAAGATCACTCAGCAGCGCGGTCACCGAGGCCTTTTGTGCAATAGAATTAGCACCAGATGTAAACTGCGCCTGTAACTTATCGCACGCCTGTGCCAGTTCGCGGGGAGCAGCCATATAGCCGAGGCGCCAGCCAGTCATCGCAAAGCCCTTGGACATGCCATTGACCACCACTACCCTATCCTTGATCTCATCAAACTGGGCAATGCTTTCATGCCTGCCAGTATAGTTGATGTATTCGTAAATCTCATCGCTGATGATATAGACCTGCGGGTGCCTTTTAAACACCTCAACCAGCCCTGCCAGTTCCCCGCGGGAATACACGCTGCCCGTAGGGTTGCAGGGTGATGAATAGATAAAAAGCTTGGTTTTAGGTGTTATGGCTGCTTCCAGCTGATCGGGAGTGAGTTTGAAATCATTTTCTATTCCGCACGGCACATACTTTACAACACCGTGCGCCAACTGCACCTGCGCCGCATAAGTAACCCAGAACGGCGTAGGAATAATCACTTCATCTCCCGGATCAACAAGGCAGAGCACTGCATTTACCAACGACTGCTTTGCGCCTGTTGATACCACAATTTGATTTGGAGCGTAGTCCAGATTGTTGTCTCTTTTAAGTTTTGTGCTGATCGCTTCCAACAGATCAGGGAAGCCCGCAACCGGGGTGTATTTGGTAAAGCCATCGTTCATGGCCTTGGTCGCAGCATTACAGATGTGTTCCGGTGTTTTGAAGTCTGGCTCGCCAAGGCTCAGATCGACAATATTGATGCCCTTCGCCTTCAGTTCGCGGCTCAGCTTGGCCATCTTTATCGTCTGTGGCTCGGTAATAGAACTTAATCGTTGTGCTAACTGCATTTCTCTTGTAAGCTGTTGGAAAACAAATATACACAAGATATGATAATGGGGTTAGCTCAATTTCTTGTTGATCAATCGCGTTTCCAATTGGGCAATTCCCTCTTTATGCTGTAATTTCGCGCCCGTTACTACATTCAATAAATAAATGAAAGATTTCTCTTACGTAATGGGGCCTACCCCCGAATATATTGAGTCGCTTTACACCGAATTCACAAAAGATTCAACGACAGTTGATCCTGAATGGAAGAAATTCTTTGAAGGATTTGACTTTGCAATAAGCAATGGCGGCGCCACAACGGCGGGCAACGATGCAGGGAAAGCAACCTTCAGCAGTGATCGCCTTGTAAAGGAACTAGGCGTGTTTGAGCTCATAAGGGCTTATCGCAAGCGTGGGCACCTGGTAGCAACTACCAACCCTATACGTGCCAGAAAAGACCGCCATGCACAGTTGGAACTCTCGCGCTTCAACCTCAGCGAGGCAGATATGGAGACCGCGTTTTTTGCCGGCAGCTTTGTAGGCGCAAAAGACGGTAAGCTAAAAGATATTTTAGCTAAGGTAAAAGCCATTTATACCGGAAACGTAGGTGTGGAGTTCACTTACATCAACGACACAGAAAAGTGCAACTGGGTAGAAAAGTCTTATGAGGAGCTGATGCAAAAGCCGCTCTCTATAGACCAAAGAAGAAGGATACTGGAAAAGCTGAATGAAGGAGTGATCTTTGAGAAATTCCTCAACACAAAATTCATTGGCCAGAAGCGTTTCGGGCTGGAAGGCGGCGAATCGACCATTCCCGCACTGGATACCATTATTAATGATGCCGCAGAAGCGGGTGTGCAGGAAGTGGTAATAGGCATGGCGCACCGTGGCCGGCTGAACATACTGGCTAATACCCTGAAGAAAACATACGAACAGATATTCTCCGAGTTCGAGGGAAATATGCCCGAGGATATGACCATGGGAAGCGGCGATGTGAAGTACCACCTTGGCTTTCAGTCTAACATAACTACGCCCAAAGGCAATACCATTAATGTCCAGCTTACGCCAAACCCATCGCACCTTGAAGCAGTTAACCCGGTGGTAGAAGGGTTTGCACGCGCCAAGGCAGATACCCTGTATGGCAAAGAATACGACAAAGTAATGCCCATACTCATACATGGTGATGCGGCGGTTGCCGGCCAGGGCGTGGGTTATGAATTGCTGCAGATGTCGAAACTTGCCGGCTATTATACCGGCGGCACCATACACTACGTGATCAACAACCAGATCGGCTTCACGACCGATTTTGATGATGCCCGCTCTGCCGATTACTGCACCAGCCTGGCATCTATGGTACAGGCACCAGTGCTGCATGTGAACGGAGATGATGCCGAAGCAGTAGTAAAATGTGCTATGCTGGCTGTAGCTTACCGGCAGAAATTCAACGAAGATATTTTCATAGACATGGTATGCTATCGCAAGCATGGCCATAATGAGGGTGATGAACCAAAGTTCACCCAGCCGCAACTTTACGCGCTCATTGACAAGCACCCTAACCCGCGCGAGATGTACACGCAATACCTGTTGCAGCACGGTGAAGCAGACGCACAGGACCTGGCAAAGCAAATGGAAACCCAGTTCTGGGCAGACCTCCAGCAACGCCTGGATGAGGTAAAGCAAAAGCCACTACCCTACACCTACCAGAAACCGGAAATGTGGTGGAAAGCGTTAAGAAAAGCGCAGGATGCCGACTTCACGAAATCGCCGGATACCTACATAACAGAGGCGGATTTTAAAAAACTATTTACCGCCCTCATGCAGTGGCCGGAAGGTTTCAGCCCGCTGAAAAAGGTTGAGAAACTGATACAGGACAAGATAAAGCTATTCGAGACAGAAGGTAAAGCCGACTGGGCTACCGGCGAGCTTATGGGTTATGCAAGTCTGCTGCTGGAAGGCAACGAAGTGCGCCTGAGCGGAGAAGACGTGAAGCGAGGCACCTTCTCTCACCGCCATGCGGTTATTTATGACCAGAATACGAACGAGCCTTACAACAGGCTGAGCAGACTGAGTGACAACCAGGGCACACCATATATATACAACTCATTGCTCAGCGAGTTTGCTGTGCTGGGTTTTGAATATGGCTATGCAATGGCCAACCCCAACAACCTGGTGCTTTGGGAAGCCCAGTATGGAGATTTCGCTAACGGCGCACAGACCATAATAGACCAGTACATAGTAGGCGGTGAGCAGAAGTGGACCAATATGAACGGGATGGTGATGTTGTTGCCGCACGGCTACGAGGGCGGAGGCCCTGAGCATAGCAGCGCCCGCCTGGAGCGGTTTCTGCAGATGTGCGCCGAGAACAACATGGTGGTAACAAATATTACTACGGCGGCCAACTTCTTCCATGCCCTGCGCAGGCAGCTAAAATGGGAATTCAGAAAGCCACTGATCAACTTCTCACCAAAGGCTAATCTGCGCCATGTGCGCTCCTACTCTGCCATGAGCGAGTTTACCACCGGCGGCTTCAATGAAGTGCTGGATGACCCGAACATAAAGAGCGCGGCCAAGGTTAAAAAAGTTCTTTTATGTAGCGGCAAAATGTACTTCGACCTTAGCGAAAAACAACTTACAGACAAACGTGAAGATGTGGCAATAGTAAGGCTGGAGCAAATATACCCGCTACCAATAAACCAGCTTAACACCCTGCGCGATAAATACAAGAAAGCAGAATGGACCTGGGTGCAGGAAGAGCCACGCAACATGGGCGCACTAAGCTTCCTTATCATGAACCTTGGTGATTTCAAGTTGAATTATATCAGCAGGCTGGCAAGTGCCTCTACTGCTACAGGGTTTGCAAAGAAACATGCTATAGAGCAGGCGCAGTTGGTGGAAGAAGCGTTTGGTTATGGAAAAGAATGATATACTGTCTTCGCTAAAATCACAGATCCTGAAAACGATTCCCGGTGCAAGGATAATGTTGTTCGGCAGTCGAGCCTACGGTACGCCAACAGCAGAAAGTGATTGGGATATACCCGTACTAACCCAATAACCTGTCAATACTACTCTGAAAAAGCAAATACACGATGCGATCGTTCCTATCAGCGTCCAAATTGCTTCATTTATTAATACGCTGATTATACATGAAGATGATTGGAACGAGAATCCATCTTACTATTCCTTGTATCAGTCAATTTCAGATAGAATGATTGAACTATGAGTGAAAACGTATTTCGTTTAGCGTATTAAAATCATAGTCTACATTTAACCCTATTGCATTACAGCCGTTAACCTTATATTTGCACGCATAAATAAACTCATGGAAGACCTTAAAATAAAGCTGAAGCAGCAGATAATTGATTCATTGAACCTGCAGGGAATGAAGCCAGAAGATATTGATGACAATGCTTCCCTCTTTGGTGATGGCCTGGGCCTTGACAGCATCGACTCACTGGAACTGATGGTACTGCTGGAACGCAGCTATGGCATCAAAATAGAAGACGCCCGCGAAGGCCGCAAAATACTCACCTCGGTGCAGACCATGGCGGAATACATTCAGCAACACAGCAAAATATAACGCCTGGATGGCGGAGAGAGTAGTCATAACAGGGGTCGGCATCATTTCCGCACTGGGTACCGGCAAGGATGCCCACATCAGTGCGTTCCGCACTTCCCGGAGTGGTGTCACCAATGTTACGCACCTCAAATCAATACATGCGCATGAGTTTGTGCTGGGTGAGATAAAGATGAGCAACGACGAACTTTCTGAAATGCTGGGCCTGCCGCCCGGCGACAATGGCTATACCCGCACTACCCTGCTCTGCCTTGCAGCCATGAACGACCTGCTGCAAACCACAGACATCACCCTGCTCCGCAACGAACCTTTTGCTTTTATCAACGCCAATACGGTGGGCGGCATGAGCAAGATGGAAGACATCTACATAGATGTGATCACGAGGGGCACCGACGAAAAAAACAACAAATACATCAATACTCTCGACTGCGCGGAAAGCACCGAGAATGTGGCCGAACATTACGGCCTAAAACCAATGATGGCGACCATAAGCACCGCCTGCTCATCTTCATCCAATTCATTGATACTTGGGGCGAGAATGATAAAGCAGGGCATAGTAAAACGTGCTATATGCGGTGGTGGCGATGCGTTGAGCCGCTTTACGCTCAATGGATTTTACAGCCTCAAAAACGTTGACAAAAAACTTTGCCAGCCCTTCGACCAAAACAGGGGCGGGCTGAACCTGGGCGAAGCTGCCGGTTTCTGCGTCCTGGAGTCTGAATCATCGGCAAAAGCCCGTGGTGCGAACATCATAGCGGTGCTCAGCGGCTACGCCAATACCAATGATGCGTACCACCCTACTGCACCATCGCCTACGGGTGAGGGCGCCAGCCGCACCATGCAGCAAGCGCTGGATATGGCCGGCCTGGCACCGGCAGATATAGGCTATATCAATGCACACGGCACCGCCACGCAGAATAATGATCTTTCAGAAGGACTGGCTATACAAAATGTATTTGGCACAGAAGCGCCGAGCTTCAGCTCTACAAAACCCTTCACCGGCCATACACTGGCTGCCGCAGGCGTGATAGAAGCTATTTTCAGCATGTGGGCCATGGAAGAGCAAATAGTAATACCCAACCTCAACTTTAAGACCCGTATGGAAGAGCTAGGTATACAACCGGTGAGTACACTCATGGAACATACTCCGTTAAATCATGTGCTTAGCAATTCATTCGGTTTTGGCGGCAGTAATGTTTCACTCATATTCAGCAAGGCATGATGCAACCGCTCTACATACTATCCGCTTGCTCCATATCTCCGCAGCATACTTATGATGCAGAGCGCTTCCTCGATCCTGTTATCAGCAGCGATGATAATAAGTTATACGTTACTGATCCTGACTACGCCAGGTACATTTCACCAGTAGCCATCAGGCGCATGAGCAGGATGCTCAAAATGGGAATTACGGCAGGTATGCACAGCCTGGAAATGGCAGGAATAAAAAATCCCGATGCCATCATCATCGGCACCGCACGGGGCAGCGTTACGGACATGGAGAATTTCCTGAAGGATATGATCATCATGAAGGAAGAAGCCCTGACGCCCACGGGGTTCATACAGTCCACGTACAACTCTGTAAACGGCTGGCTGGCCATGATGACAAAAAGCACCTGCTACAATCAGACTTATGTGCACCGCGGTTTCTCGCTGGAGCTTTGCCTGTTTGATGCACAAATGGTGCTGGCAGAAGCAACAGGAGACAAATACATACTTGCTGGTGGTTTCGATGAGCTCACGGAAGAATATTTCATCATCCGCGACAAGATAGACTACTACAAGGATGAGCTAGTAAACAGCCGCGAGTTGCTATCCCACAATGAGACCAAGGGCTCAATAGGCGGAGAGGGCGCTCATTTTTTCACCATCAGCAACAACCCGGCAAACGCTGCCTGCGCGATACATGCGGTGCAAATGCTACTGAAGCCAACAAGTGAAGAGTTGCAGCATGCTATCGCGGTCATACTGGAACAAAACGGGCTGACAAACGACGACATAGACGTAATGATGTGCGGCATGAATGGCGATGCGCGAAACAAATTCCTTACAGAGCCGCTCCTGGCAGCCTGCTCTCCAAACACCACAATCGCCTCTTTCAAACAGCTCTCCGGAGAGTACGACACAGCCTCCGGCTTTGGCTTGTGGCTCGTAAATTACCTGTTTACCCACATCACAATTCCTTCCGAAATAATCTACAAACAGGGCAGCTCAAGCGCAGTAAAAAATGTGCTACTGTGCAATGTCACGGTTGGTTGTAATGCAACTTTAATGCTGGTGAGCGGGCAAGGATGTTAGGTTATACATTATCTTTCTGCCGCACTTAAACTATCTCAGCTTTTTCTAAAAAAAAATCCCACGCTTAGTACAAACGTGCAGTATTTACGTAGTCTCCTCCAGCGCAGTAAGTACTAACAGAGCGGTCTTTGTTATCCCGATTTATATATAGTCATTTGTGACGAAAATATTTGAACTGCCCCATTACTCTTTTCCACCGAAAAATGATATGTTTATGGACAAATTGATTTTATCTCCACGCTATTTTCCTTATTTCTTTTAGACATTTTATGAGAAACCTGATCTTTATGCTCTGCCTGATGGCTGTAACAGCTACTGCTATTGCGAAGACGCCTACATTCACTCCAATTACAGGATACTTTTTTTATGTATGCACGGGCGCTACCACTCCATTTTTCAATGGTACTACCGGCGGTGCCTGGAGCATTGATCCTGGCGACACCGCAGTGGCATCAGTATCGGCTACAGGTGTTGTCTCCGGCTTGACTGCTGGCACAGCAACGCTTAGTTATACTGCTGGCTCTGCTGTTGCAACGGCTGTCTTAACCGTGTACCCTACCCCGGCGGCCATAACAGGAGCACTTAGCGTATGCAAGCCGCTGACAACGCTTTTATCAGACCCTACGCCGGGTGGTGTGTGGAGCAGTGAGACCCCGTCCGGGGCCTCAATAGACTCAACAGGCCTGGTCTCTGCCAATAATCATGGAGTATATATACTCGATTACACGATGGCGCCTGCTGGCTGCAAGGTTAGTTTTACGATGACTGTTTACCCATATACCCCGAGCATTGCCGGCCCGGAGATCGTTTGTACAGGTGCGACATCTTTGCTGAGCAATATCAGGACGGGTGGTACCTGGAGCGGATCCAACAGCCACGCTACGGTAGATGGATCCGGCAATGTAACCGGGTTAACGGTGGGAACTGCAAGCATCACTTATACGGAAGCTACCACCTGTTTCGCAACAGTTGTTGTAACCGTAAACCCCGTCGCCTCGCCGATAAACGGGAACCTGGCGGTGTGTACCGGATGGTACACCTATTTAAGTGACACCAGTTCTCCCGCATTCTCATGGACCAGCAACAGCCCTGGCGTAGCAACGATCTCCGCATCAGGCGCTGTCTCCGCCCTTACAGCAGGCACGGCAACAATTACGTACACCATCACCCTGAGGCAGGTGCGGTCTATACATTATGCACAGCGCTTGGCGAGTTCTTCTATCATACTAATATTAAGACCCCTCAATGGATAGGTTATATTTTCCAACGGCCCGAAATGCACCGGATACATCATGAATATAATAAACAC
>CAIRTW010000256.1 GCA_903881585.1 uncultured Bacteroidota bacterium
ATAGCTCGTCGTCTTTCCCGTCCTCATATTCCAGTTCATCATCCGTAAAGTCAGCATGTTGCTGCTTGATCTTGCCTTTCAGCTCGTTCCATTTTCCTTTTAATTCCAGCTTATCCATAGTAGCATTTTTTTCGTGAGACCTTAAAAATCCGTGCCAATAGGGGGCCGGAAAACATTTTTCAGAGAAACAAAGTATGAGTAACGAACAATCGCAAATAATAATAGCTAATTTCGCAATCGTTAAAAAAAGTGTGATTATGTATTTAAGAGCGTTGCTTGTTTTACTTTCAGCTGCATTGATATCTTCCTGTACCCAAACAAGAATGAAAGACCACGCAGAGTGGAGCAAATATTTTGAACAAAACGGCATTAAAAACGCATGCTTTATGATGCGCGACAATAACCATGAATCCATACACTACTATAATAAGGAGCGCTGCACACAGCGTTTCCTGCCGGCATCCACTTTCAAGATATTCAATTCACTTGCGGCCCTTGAAACGGCTGTTGCCCCGGATGATCAACTGGTCTTAAAATGGGACGGTATTGTGCGCTCCAGGCCGGAATGGAATAAAGACATGACTATGCGCGAGGCATTTAAAGTGAGCAATGTAGGCTACTACCAGGAAATAGCCCGGCGCATAGGCCCTGCAAAAATGCAGCACTACCTGGACACCGTAAAGTATGGCAACATGACGATGACGGGAAACATAGATACTTTCTGGCTGAACAACTCGCTACAGATATCTCCCGATGAGCAAACCGGCTTTGTGAAAAAGTTATACTTTGCAGAACTGCCGTTTTCTGAGCGCACACAGCGCATCGTGAAGACCATGATGCTGCAGGAGCAAACTCCCGGCTACAACCTCTATTATAAAACCGGCACTGGCCGCTTGGGCGACAAATACATTTACTGGGTAGTAGGCTTTGCAGAGCGGATAGAACATATAAAGGAACAGGAAGGCTCGATGAACAAAGTGGATGTGCGCAACTATCCTTATTTCTTTACTGAAAATTTCGAGATGCCGATTGCCGATACAACGAAAGATTGGTTCAGGGTACGGATAGACATCCTCCACGATATTTTGAAAGACTATGGTGCAATACCGAAGTCGTAAGAATGCCTTTCCGGTAATTTACTTATATTCAACTCACTTTTTACTTTCAACAATAGCTTTTCAAATCATACGCAATGGAATTTACTGCAAAACAAATAGCCGGCATTTTGAACGGGCAAATAGAAGGGGATGCAGATGTGAAGATCACGAAATTGTCAAAGATAGAAGAAGGAGAACCCGGCTCTATCTCCTTCCTGGCCAATCCCGCCTATACGCACTATATATACGGAACAAAGGCTTCCCTGATTATTGTAAATAAAGACTTTGCGGCAACTGCACCTGTATCTGCAACACTGATACGCGTGGACAGCGCAGCCGCAGCTTTTGCGAAGCTGCTCGAAATGTATAACCAGGTAAAGCTTAACAAAACAGGCGTATCGAAGCACGCCTATATATCCGACAGCGCGAAGATTGGCGACAACCTATATGCAGGTGAGTTCGCGGTGATCAGCGATAACGCGCGGATAGGCAACAATGTGAAAATATATCCACAGGTTTTTGTAGGCGATAATGTAACGATAGGAGACAATACCACCCTGTTTGCCGGGGTAAAAATTTATTCAGATACCCAGATCGGAAAAGACTGCATCATACATTCTGGCAGTGTGATTGGCAGCGATGGTTTCCGCTTTGAGCCACAAAGTGAGGGCAATAAAAAAGTACCGCAAATAGGTAATGTAATCATCGAGGATGATGTGGAGATAGGCGCCAACTGCGCTATAGACCGCGCCACGCTCGGCTCCACTATACTGCGCAAAGGAGTTAAGTTCGATAACCTCGTACACATTGCCCATAATGTGGAGATAGGAGAAAACAGCTACCTGGCGGCATGTAATGTAGTAGCGGGGTCTACCAAGATAGGTAAGAACTGTATGTTCAGCGGCCAGGTGGGCATTGTAGGCCATTTGAATATTGCAGATAACACCATCATCACCGCTCAGTCGGGTATATCAAAAAGCATCACTAAGGCCGGAGAGGTATATATGGGGTCACCTGCGTTCGATGCAAATAAATACCGTAAAGCATACATACATTTCCGCAATCTTGATGCACTGGTGCAGCGTGTTGACAAGATTGAAAAACAGATTAAGTAACAAAGCACAACACATAAGGCTTCTTTTCACTTTTTACGGGCAGTCGTACATAACTATTTGTATTACAAATGATTATAGTTACCGCGAGATATTGCCTCATAGCATGGTATTTTTTATCAGGTATTATTAGCCACAACTAATCCATTGTTAGCCACAAGTTTTCTGTGAAATACTAGTGGCGGCTTAATTTGCGAAACACCTGAAAGCTGCCTACGCCCCCAAATGCTTAAGAAACTGCTAAGTGTAAAAGTGTCTCTTCTATATCTTATTCCGGCAGCGATAGTCGGTATGATATTCTTTTTCCTTTTCAAAAAACAACCAGACATTTCAGGGCAAGAATCAGATGGAAGTGCTATGGTCCGGGTAAGTGCTGAAAACACCACGGTGGAATGTGGAGAGAACACTTTCCGCCTCAAAGGTTTTAAGTATATCAAGCCACTGATCAATGAAGACAGGGAATGTGAGTCTTCCCGCTACTCCGCATTAAAAGAAAATCTTAAAAATTTCATTGAAGACCAGACAAGAGCCGGCAACATTTCGTGTGCATCAGTCTATTTAAAAAACCTGGGGCCAGGTGAAGACTGGATATCCGTTTATCCGAAACTTGAATATCATCCTGCTTCTTTAGGAAAGGTGCCGATCATGATCACCTACCTGAAGAAATCAGAAAAAGTACCCGGATTGCTTGATAAAGAGATCGTCTACGTAAAAGATTCGAAAAAAATACCCTCACAAAATTTTGTGGCTGATAGTATAAGGCCTGGCCGCAAATACAAAGTAAGGGACCTGCTTTATCAAATGATCGCCAATTCCGATAACCATGCAACCTTGCTGCTACAGGACAACATAGATTTTGGCAGTTTCAAAAAGACGATCACCGACCTCGGATTTGATGACAATAAACTCATTGATACTAAATAGTCGCACCTCAAAAAGTCGATTTCATTTTTTGAGACAATAAATTACCGTAAACAGCTGTAACGAGATTACAAATGAGTTGCCAACTTCTAATTGCCTCTGTACGCCAGAGGTTTATCGCTCGTTTAAAATTCAT
>CAIRTW010000257.1 GCA_903881585.1 uncultured Bacteroidota bacterium
ATGAATTTTAAACGAGCGATAAACCTCTGGCGTACAGAGGCAATTAGAAGTTGGCAACTCATTTGTAATCTCGTTACAGCTGTTTACGGTAATTTATTGTCTCAAAAAATGAAATCGACTTTTTGAGGTGCGACTATTTAGCTTTTTTGGCAAAATTGATACCGGTTCATAATGATAACTTATGGAAGTAGTTCTTTTAAAAAATTCAAACAAGACTGCTCATTTATAGTATCTAATAAACTAAAACGAGGCTGCCCACCGGGCAACCTCGTTTTTTAATTTATGAATAACCAGTTATTGTTTGCTGATCTCCAACGTCTGATTATTTGCATCATCGCGGTAGTTGATAAAATACACGCCTGATGCGAGCTGGCTGATGTCGATAGCTGTGCTGTTTTCGGTGAGCTTTATCATTTTTATGATCCTGCCTGCTACGTCTGTGAGCTTTATTGTTGCTTCACCTGCTCTGCCGGTTACATTCAGGGTTACGGTTTCCTTTGCAGGGTTAGGGTAGGCGCTAAGTGCAAACGTTACTCCGTTCATGCTGCCTACTGATGTATTTATGCAGGTATCTGTAGTGAAGGAGATCGTAACCCAGGCCGAACTGTCTGTGCTGCAATCGGTGCGTACATGTGCATAGTAAACAGTGGCACAGGTAAGCCCTGTATCTGTGAACGATGTGGTTGCGGTCGTAGTGCCGCTCCCTGCTGGCGCGCCGGCGCTGTTGTTAACCACATATTCATATCCGGTAACACCAGATACCGCAGTCCAGCTGATTATTGCCGAAGTTGAAGTGATGGAAGATGCGGTTAATCCCATTACTGTATCACATGGGGTTACAACTGCAGGCCCGATAATATTGAGGCTGTCGAGCCCTATATCGCTGTTGCCGAAATCAGATGTAGCAGAGAAGCGCAGTATGGCATTTGCCGCTACAGAGGTTGTGCTAAGCGTTTCGTGTTCCCAGCCAGACGTGGTAGTATAGTTACCAAGTGTAGTGAATGTGACACCGCCGTCCTCGGAAAGATATACGGTCAGGAAGTCGTCACCATCTGCATTTGTGTAGTAGAACGATATGTTCTTTGTGCCCGGTGTGCTCATATCCACAGTCAGGTCCATATTGCCTACATCGCCGGAGCTGGTATAGTAGGAGTGGAACCTTGCTGAATGGCTGCCTTCTTCCGATACCGGGCTATAACCACCATCGAAAACTGAGGTCCATGAAGCATCATCGCCCTGGTCGTCCCTTCTCCATGAGTTGTCGCCTGTATTTGGCGTAAGTACCCAGCTGTTGTCAGGGCGATCGTAGCTGTAGCATCCGCCCGTCCAATTCTCAAATCCCTGGAAGTAGGGTAGTGTAGCCGCTGTGGCCACTTCTGGCGACTCTGTCAACTCCATTGCGGCAGATGTATCTGCAAGGCCGGAAAGTGTACACATAACATAAAACCTGTAAAACACATTGCCGGTCACACTTGCAGTATAAGTGGTGCTTGTAGCGCCCGGAACGTCTATATAGCCCGTGCCGGTTGGTGATGACTGCCACTGATAGGTGATGCCGGTCAGGTATGTGGGAGTAGTTATTGTAAGAACCGAACTGTATGCAGTACAGCCAGCACTGTCTGTAGCCGTAAACGCGCCAGCGGTGGGCGTGCCGGTACATCCGGGTTCTACCGAAACTGCGAAACTGTCCACACCAATATCGCTTCCTCCATAGTCGGAAGTTGCAGATAAACGTATGATGGCATTTGCAGCGACAGATGTGGTTGATACGATCTCCGGTGTCCATGCTGCCGCAGTAGTTACGGTGCTAAGCGTAGTGAAGGTAACACCACCATCTTCCGACAGTTGTACCGTCATATAGTCATCGCCGTCTTCATTAATATAGTCAAACTGTATGCTTTTAGTGCCTGGTGCACTAAGGTCTATATGCAGGTCCATATTACCTACGCTGCCAGAACTTGCGTAATAAGAGTGGAACCTGGCAGAATAACTGCCTTCGGTGGACTGAGGAAAATATGCTGCGCTGGCAGGTGATGTCCATCCCGCGTCATCTCCCTGGTCGAAGCGACGCCATGAATTGTTGCCGAATGTTGGGGAAAGTGTCCAGCTCGCATCCGGGCGGTCAAAGCTATAGCATCCGGCCATCCAGCTTTCAAAACTCTGGAAGTAGGGTACGGTAGCGGTTACCGGTGTCACAGGTGAATACGTCAGTTCGGTTGCTGCAGAGGTATCTGCAAGGCTACTCGCAGTGCAGACAACATAGAACCGGTACCAGGTATTTGAGCTGATAGAAGCAGCATAAGTAGAGGTAGTTGCGCCAGGAACATTGGTATAGGTGATCCCATCCGCAGACGATTGCCACTGGTAAGCAATACCAGTCATGAATATAGGGGCATCAACCGACAGATTAGCGGTATAAGCCGTGCAGCCCGAAGTCTGGCTGGCGGTAAATGTACCTGCAACCGGCGCACCTGAGCAAGTAGGCTCAACGGACACATACAGGCTATCCATGCCAATATCTGTTCCGCCATAATCTGAAATAGCCCGGAACCTTATTACCGCATTTGCAGCGGTTGAATTGGTGGTGACCAATTCCGGCACCCAGCCAGCCGGTGTAGTATTGAAAGTTGTCAGCGTTGTAAATGTTGTGCCTCCGTCTTCTGATAATTGAACGTCCATATAATCGGTTCCATCAATATTGTTGTAGTCAAACTGTATCATTTTTGTACCGGCAGCGCTAAGATCTATATGCAGATCCAGGTCTCCCTCGGTGCCGCTGAAGGCCCAGCCGCTGTGGAAGCGGGCTGAATGCGCACCTTCGGTAGATGCAGGTGAGTACATATAAAAATCAGGGTTGTGCCATGCAGCATCTGCGCCCTGGTCGTCCCTTCTCCATGCGCCATTGCCGGAAGTTGGTGTTTCCAGCCAGTTATTGCCGGGCCTGTCAAAACTATAGCAGGTGCCGATCCAGCTTTCAAAACCTTCAAAGAAAGGCAAAGTGGCATTGGTTGCAACCGGAGTAACGATATGGAAGAGTACACCCGGTGTGGCGTCTGAAAGGCCGCTTGCGGTGCAGGTTACTATAACACGGTAATATATGCTGCCGGTAACATCTGCTGTATAAGAAGTTGCTGTAGCCCCGGAGACATCTGTCCATGTAGCGCTGTCAGCAGATGACTGCCATTGATAAGTGAGCCCTGAAATAGTGGAGCCGGGCAGGGCCAGTGTGGGCATAAATTCACTACAACCAGTAACCTGCGACGCTGTAAACGTACCCGCCACCGGCGTGCCGCTACAAGGTGTCAGCAGGTTCACCACCAGGTTGTCCACGCCAATATCTGTGCTGCCAAAGTCTGCCGTGGCAGCGAGACGGATGACAGCGTTGGCGGCAACAGATGTCGTGGTAACTGTTTCGTTCACCCAGCCGCCGGTTGTATTAAATGTAGCGAGGTCAGTATAGGTAGCGCCACCATCTTCAGACAGCTGTACGGTAATAAAATCAGTGCCGTCCAGATTTATGTAGTCAAATGCAATCTGCTTGGTTCCTGCTGGGCTGAGGTCAATGTGCAGATCAAGGTTGCCGATGGTACCATAAGAAGTATAACCACTATGAAAACGTGCCGAATGTGCGCCTATAGTAGCAGCAGGGCTGTACATGTAAGAAGAGACATTTGTCCACGAGGCATCAGCTCCCTGATCGTCCCTGCGCCAGGAATTATTGCCGGTTGCCGGGCTGGTAACCCAGTTTGTTCCAGGCCTGTCGGCAGTAGCACATGCCGCTATCCAGCTTTCGAAGCTTTCGGCAAAGGGCATTGTTGCTATTGCTGGCAGAGGTGCTGTCTGGAGCAGTTCTATTGGCGTTGATGTGGCGGAAAGGCTGCTGGTAATACAGGTTACGTTCGCGCGGTAGTAAACATTTGTCGTTACATCAGCGGTGTACGTTGCGCTGGTAGCGCCTGCTATATTTGTCCATATTGCGCCATCAGGCGAAGACTGCCATTGGTATTGCAGCCCGCTGGAGGTGGATGCTCCTGTCAGTGACAACACTGATGAATACTCTGAACAGCCCGAGGTTACCGAAGCGGCAGTAATGCCAGCAGTGGGAGTACCCGAGCATACATCAGTTGCCGACAACGCCATTATTGTAGTATAGCCGCTGCCCGATGACTTCTGTACCGTGATGCTGGCAACCGTTTTTCCATAATTTGCCGGGTCCAGATCCAGGCGGTTCTCAAAAAGAGATGGCTGGTCAGAAAAACCTTCGGTATGGTTATCTGCGGTGCTCACCCTGCCTATGCCAATAACAGCCCCGCCGGAAGCATACCAGTCCGGAAAATAGACCCCGGGAAATAACTGGGTAGTAGCATCGGTAAACGTGACCGTAATATCTGCATTGGAGCTTCCATTGAGCGAAGTCCCCAACACAAATAAAGCACCCGCCGACTGCGGCGCCGTTAATGTCAGCGTACCGTTGTCGCCGGTGTTTACCAACCTCAGCGCATTATTAGATGAGTAGTCTGCCAACTGATAATTTAGCGATGATGTAAGGCTACTGTTAACCATGCCACCCGTTGGCAAATAGTAGGTAGGCGTGTAGCCGGCATAATTATAGTCCTGCGATACAAGAGCATAGGAGTCACTGTCTGCTCCTAGAACCAGGGAGGGAGAAATAGTAGATGCTGCCGGAGCAGCGCCATTTGAAATGATATCGCGGTTAAACCCAGTAAGGCTAACCGTGTTAAAAGTTGCTCTTGCAACGAACGCACATGCCAATAAAATCGGCAGAAATAGTAATTTCTTCATACGATCACACTTTTTCGTTAGTTAAAAAATTAATCAATAGTTAATTGGATTACTTTTTTAGTGGAAAAAACGTGCCAAAAACGGTTTACTAATAATTAGTTATAACGATATAAATAAATAATGTTATTTATTTAGCTACTAATCAATTAAAAAGAGATAAATAGTAATTTGTGGTTTAGCATTATTTTACAATAGCATGAGAAACGCGTTTTTGCAATGGGGAAATTTTTACACCACCAATCGGGGATACTGAATATCTATTGTTTCACTTAAATTTGAACCGGTATAGTACCTTATATGAACAACTACGAAATAGCCGACCATTTTTCACTGCTCTCCAAACTCATGGATATACATGGAGACAGTGGCTTTAAGTCAAAATCATACAGCATCCTTGCGTTCAATATAGAGCGTTTTCCGGGTGAGATAGCCGAAATGGACGATGCAGAATTGTTTTCCATAAGGGGAATAGGGGAGTCAACCGGCAAAAAGATAAGGGAGCTGCAGGTTACCGGCAAGTTACCGCAACTGGAAGCCTTGCTTGCCGAAACGCCACCGGGCATACTTGATATGCTGCACATAAAAGGCATGGGGCCGAAGAAAATAGGAACAGTGTGGAGTGAACTGGGCATAGAGTCGCTGGGTGAACTGGAGTATGCCTGCAACGAGAACAGGTTGGTGGCGCTGAAAGGTTTCGGGGCAAAGACGCAGGAAACCATCTTGCAAAACATAGTTTACTACAAGCAGAACCAGGGTTTTTATCTATGGTCGGAGGTGGAGGTGATCGGCAAGACGCTGGCAGAGCAATTAAGAAAAGTTCATCCTGACAACCATTTTTTCCTAACCGGGGATATCCGGCGGCAGAATGAAACGGTGGAATTTATACAGATGGTCACAGACCTGGATAAAGCTGTACTCTCGGGTATGTTCTCGGCAAATCCGGAGGTAAAGGTCGAAGAAACGCCACCCGGAGAAGAGTTAGCTGTAGCCAGGTATGTCACTTCCGTTGTTACCATACATGTACCTAACTATCCACGGTATAAATTTTATTTTACTGATAAAGAACACATTTACAATTCATTATTTGCTACTACCGGAAGTGAAGAGTTTATAAATTCGTTCCTAAAAGACCATCAACTCCCGGAAAAACCGATATCGGAAGAAGAGATTTTTAAAGTGAACGATCTTGTATTTATTCCCGCGATGCAGCGGGAAACTGTGGGAATTATTACTAAGGCAAAGAATGGTGGCCTTACCAATTTTATAAAGCCAACAGACATAAAGGGCATCATACATTCGCACTCCAACTGGAGCGACGGGGAGAATACAATAGAGCAAATGGCTAAGGCTGCTAAAGCACAGGGCCTGGGATATTTGGTGCTCAGTGATCACTCACAATCAGCGGGTTATGCAGGTGGATTGAAGCCGGAACGTATAGCAGCGCAGCACCAGGAAATTGATGTGCTGAACCAAAAACTGGCTCCCTTCAAAATATTCAAGAGCATAGAGTCGGATATTCTGAACGATGGTAACCTTGACTATAACGAACAGGTCCTCAATACTTTTGACCTGGTTATTGCAAGTGTACATAGCAATCTAAAGATGACACAGGAGAAGGCAATGGACCGGGTATTGGCTGCTATCCGCAATCCATACACAACAGTTCTTGGCCACCCTACTGGCCGACTGTTATTATCCCGAAAAGGGTATCCGCTTGATCATGAAGCAATTATAAACGCCTGTGCGGAAAATAGTGTAGTTATAGAGATCAATGCCCATCCCCGGCGGCTGGACATAGACTGGCGCTGGATAGAATTCGCCATGGAAAAAGGGGTATTGCTATCTGTTAATCCCGATGCCCACTCTATAGACGGATATAAAGACACTTATTATGGGGTGATGGTGGCGCAAAAAGGCGGCCTGCAAGCCCGCAACAATCTTAGTAGTTTTTCGCTTGTTCAGTTCGAAGAGTTCCTTTCCAGCCAGAGGAAGAAGAGAGTCCTTCAATAACTTCCGGACTTGCGACTTACGACTTTGAACTTACGACTTAACGGTGGCATGATTTTTTCTTAACATAAGTATTCTTCATCAAAAACTTATATCATGGAAAAGATAATGATTTTAGACGATAAGGCCAAGGCCAGAATGGGTATTATATGTTTTATACCCGTTGTTTGTTTTGTTTCTTGTTTTCTGTATTACCTGATGCTTATACTGCCGTTGGCCCAGGGCCACCAAGCGCCGGGTACTATAGTAGGTATAATGAACGCACACTATACTACCTTGTTTTTTATGCTGGCCGGGTCCGCTGTTATTACTGCACCGGTATTTATTTATTGCCTGGTAATTCTGGCGAGGTTAAAAACCGTTAATTCATCGCATAAGCTGATGTGGTTTGTTTTTCTGTGTGTAATGGCGCCTATCGCGTCTGCGCTTTTCTGGATCTTTCATATAAAGGACGGGAATAAATACACTCCTATCCACCCGGATATAGCGTAA
>CAIRTW010000258.1 GCA_903881585.1 uncultured Bacteroidota bacterium
GGCATGTAAGGAAAAAACAGGATTATCTAACCCATGTGTAAGGCGATTTCAGGACGTGACAGAGCAAGAAGTGAGCAACAATTGAGCAATAAATGAGCAAGTTTTGAGCAGAAAAATGTGGGTAATTTCGTTTAGTTCGCTGATTATCAATAGTAAAGTGAGCAACAAAATTTTTCTGAAGAAATGTGGGCAAATTTCGGTAAGATATAATTGGCCCCTCCTGATTTTTGATGGTCATGTTACCGTGGCAAAGTATCCGCTGCTCCCTGTACCCACCAGTAATGAGTTCAATAATGGCGCATTTTTTTATCACTATAAAACACCGCCTTCAATAAAAACAACCCTTCCGCCGGTTTCTTTCTAACATTAATTTATTTTTCTAATTTTCTTGTATTATTTTTAGACAGGATTTTTGAATAGATATACTGAATGCTCAGCCAGATCACATACATACTTCTTGATGCTGCCCGTATGGGCAATAATATTGAAGAGGCTAAAGAGCTGAACCCAACCCACGACTCCCTTTACCGGGGCCGTAGCGAGGAGTCGCTTGCTGTGGTGGCACCCTACATCTTTTTGTTTCAGTACAAAACTGATTTTATCAACTGGTACATGGCCAAGGGCTGGGGCGATTCCTGGGGCGTATTGGTAAAGTCAGCCTATCCTATGGATGAGCTGCACAAGCACTTCCGCAGGTTCCTCATAGTAGGCACCGAAGATCATCAGCAACTGTATTTCCGCTTTTATGATCCCAGGGTTTTGCGCATCTTTCTCCCATCCTGCGATACGGGCCAGCTTCGCGAGTTCTTCGGCCCCATCGAGTATTTCATCATGGAAGATGAGGACAAAAATTTTGCTATCAAATGCTGGCTGCAGAATGGCATTCTGCACTCACAGAAGATTCGCCTCCCCGATTTTGTCAGCGGCAACGTGAAACCACATGAGCCGGCCCAGAGCAGCCCCTATGAGCTGCAAAAACCGGGTATGCCATCTGCACCATCAGCGCCCTCTATGCCGTCAGCGCCCTCTGCACCGTCCACGCCGTCTGCACCATCTATGCCCTCCGCGCCGTCCGCCCCATCGGTTCCCGGCGAATCGTCAATACCCAGGCCCAAGCCCAAATGGAATATGTTCGAGTCTGAGCCATCTGTGCCGTCTGCGCCGTCTACTCCTTCGGTACCGTCTGCTCCGTCCGTGCCCTCAGCGCCGTCCGCTCCATCAGTACCCTCCGTGCCATCGACACCCGCTGCACCATCAGCGCCATCGGCTCCTTCCATGCCCAGTGAGCCCACAATACCTGGTCCCAAGCCCAAATGGAATATGTTTGATTAACCAGCACTCTGAGCATTTTTTTTTGCAATAGATATAGTGAGGCTCCGGTATTGTATTGCATTGGTATTAACTTTAAAAAACCTAATTTTATCCTTCAGGAACGTTGGCGTATTTTGCCGTAGTTTCTAAATCCTGTACCAATCAGATGCGTGGCTTAAAATCAAATAGTTTTTAGTGGGGAGGCATATTTTATTTTTAATAGCTTATCTCGTTTTTTCGCAATTTTTCTCGGCTGAGGTTATTTGCGGGATACTGATTTTTCACTGTCTTACCAGTGTACTTATTGACCTCAGGAACCTTAAAAACTCTGTTACACTTATCCTTATCTACAACGTTGGTGTGATAATAGCCACGTTCGCCAACCTTACTTTTATCCAGAAGGTTAAGGAGTTTGGCACCAGTGAAGACGTACTTCACATATACAACTACATTGACGAACGTTTTATTGATGAGGCTACCTTGTTATGGGCGCTGGGTAACGCATTTATCTTTATCGGGTATGAATTGTTTAAAAAGAGAAGCCTGCCTCCCATAGATATTATCGTTAGTGATAAGAAATCGCTGGACAATATATTCTATTTTATCATCGGCATGATGTTTCTGAATCTTACAGGGCATGGCATCAATCTGAGCTTTATTGCCGGTGGATTTGAAAAGATCTTGCTACTCTTTGGTATAGTAGGTATATTGTTTTATGGCCGGCTATGGGTTACCGAAGACAGTAAGCTATTTGGTACCTATGCTATCTCACTTACGGTCATCAATACCATATTTGCCCTTCTTAACTCTTATATCAGGGTGGATCTTATCCTTCCGTCCGCTACTTTGTTTTTGGGCTATTTTATCGGAAAGGGTGAGCTCCGGTTTCTTGTCAGCTTCCGGATCATTCCCGTAATTGTTATTTTCGGAATATTCGCGAGCTTCTTTCAGACATTGGGAGGTAACAGGGCGCACTTTATTACTGCATTCGAGCCGGCGGTACAGGATGAGACAAACTCAGGCATCACCTACCTTGAAACAGACGAAGGGCAGAGCGGTTCGTTCCTCGAGCGAAGCTCATGCGTGGCGCAGATGACTAACGTTATCCGCCTTACTAAAGACAATGGCTTTTATGAGGGCAGGGCGTCACTTCCCTTGGTTGCGGCGTTGGTGCCGAGGATATTCTGGAAAGATAAACCGACCGTTCAGCTTGGTGCATGGTTTGCCGTGGAGATCGGTGTTGCCTCAATAGGGGAGAACGGTCGCGCCAATAATAATGTGAACATGTCCATACCAGGAGAACTGTACCTTGACTTTGGTTATACTGGGGTGACAATAGGATGCCTGCTGTTTGGCGCTTTCCTGGCCCTGTTATGGAACGCCTCCCGGTTCAACGAGTCGCAGTATAACCTTACTGGTACACTGTGGGGGGGCTACCTGCTGCAGTGTGCTATCGGTACCATGGGGTCCGATCTGCAGGTGGCTGTAACACTGCTTTCTACCTATCTTGTATTTTTAATGATGAAAAAATTTATGGATCAGTATGCGAATACTCAACATCGGACCTCTTTGGAGGGGAAGTAATGCCGGTGGCCTTTTTCGCGCTTTGAGCCGCCAGGGTTGCCTTATTGAGGTTGTTGATGAGTTTTACTTTGTTAGTTTGCAGACCCGGAAAAAATCCACCAAGATTCTGGAGCGCATCATCCGGCCTTTGCAGGAAGATGAGTTTAATAGTGCCATAAAGAAGCAGATAGAGATATTCAAACCGGATATTCTATTCGTTTACAAAGGGGTTTTTGTCACTACAGACACCCTTACCTTCGCCCGTGATCGTAAATGCAAACTGGTGCTTTTTTACCCTGATGTAAGTATGAGCGCACATGGCGCAAATATCCCTAAGGCAATTCCCATGTATGATCTTGTGTTCACCACAAAGACATTCGGCATCAAGGACCTGGCATCAAAATATGGTGTGAAAAATGCTTTTTTTATACCGCATGGCTTTGATCCGGATATACACCGGAAATTGGAGACAAGCAGTGAAGAAAATGCTATTTTCGGTTGCGATGCATCGTTTGTTGGCAACTGGTCTCCCAAGAAGGAAGAATGGCTGGTTTATCTCAAGGAAAGTCTGCCGGATCTCAATTTGAAGATATGGGGAGACCAGTGGGGTAAGGCAGACCCGGTTTTGAGATCGTCTATACGGGGCAGGCCTGTTTTAGGCGATTTGTACGCCCTCGCCATACAGTGCTCCACGATAAATCTTGGTATTTTATCAGAGCAGGTCCTTGGCGCATCCTCCGGCGATCTTATTACATCGCGTACTTTTCATATTCCTGCGGCATCCGGTTTCATGCTGCATGAGCGCAACGAAGAATCTGTGCTGTATTATAAAGAAGACGAAGAAGCTGCTTTTTTCGATGGGCCGGAAGAACTGGTTGCAAAAGTGGCTAAATTTATGAACGATGAGGCCGGCAGGGAGAGGATAAGGCTTGCAGGCCACAAACGTGCGCTTGCAGAGCACTCGCTGGATGCCCGGGCCAAGGTCATTATTGAGCGGTTCAAACTATTATGATGTATGGATAAGTATAAAAAGGTTATTTACGAAAATTACATCAGCAACCATAATAAGAACCTGTATGGGGAGAACTCTCTTGCCCGTATCCGGGCATACTTCCCCGCCTTGAAGCACTATTATGCACGCCACATACCGAAGAATAAAGAACTGCGCATTCTTGACATCGGTTGTGGCGATGGCAACTTTGTTTATTGTCTGCAGGAGATGGGTTATAAAAACGCGAGTGGTATCGATTTTTCTGCCGAGCAGGTAGAGAAAGGCCGGAGTATGGGCATCAACAACCTGCAGTGCGCAGACCTGATCAGCTACCTTTCTGAAAACAAAAACAAGTACGATGTCATTGTTGCCAAAGATGTAATCGAGCATTTTACACGCGACGAGGTGTTTGAGATTTTTACTTTGGTAAACAGCAACCTGAACGATGGCGGCCGTTTCATTATACAAGTGCCCAACGGCCAGGGCCTTTTTTATACCAGCATTTTCTATGGCGATTACACGCACGAAATGGCCTATACCGAGAGTTCTATTAACCAGGTTATACTCAATACAGGTTTTAAAAGATCCACCTGTTTTCCCACCGGGCCTATTCCCTATGGCGTTGTGTCCAGTATCCGCTTTGTGTTATGGAAGCTGATGGTGCTCAAAACCAAATTCTGGAAGATGGTGGAGACGGGCAATCCTAACGGCATTTTCACGCAGAACATCATTGCCATGATTGAAAAATAGGTCAAGGATTGAGTCTGATGTTTCGTTAAGATCTGATTGAGCGGCAATAATAAATGTACCTACACGTTATTTTGGAGACGTAAATTATTTGGGTCAATAAAAGATCATAGAATGGATAGGAAAGGCTTTTTGAAACAAACTTTTGCCTTGTGTGGCCTGGCGTTAATTCCCATCGGCGTAGTAGAAAGTTGTAAAAAACAGAGTTTCCCCGGGGGCGCAAATGTAAACTTCACACTAGATCTAGGTAACTCTGCCAACGCTGCGCTGAACACAGTTGGTGGGGCGCTTGTGGCTAATGGGGTCATCGTGGTCAGGGCAAGCGCAGGCATTTTTGATGCACTTTCTGCGACATGTACGCATGCGGGCTGCACAGTAGGTTATGACTCAGGTTCAGGTCACATTTTATGCCCGTGCCATGGCGGCACCTACAATGTATCTACCGGAAGTGTCATCAGTGGTCCTCCGCCATCGCCATTAACCAGGTATTCCGTAACACAGTCGGGCAACGTATTGACTGTTAAATCGTAGGAAAGAATTAGTCCCTCTAATATCGAAAGGCCAGCATAGTCGCGCTCATAGCTACCATCAGCAGGTCTTCAAATAAAGTTACCTTACTGAGCGGTAATTTAATAATAGTGCCCAGGCAGGCACATTGAAAATTACTTTTCCTCACAAGGCTTTGTATTACGCCTATGGTGCTAACACCCATCACTGCAAGAGTCACAATATTGGTCGTTACAGGGCGGAAATTGGTGAGATAGGCAACACCTAGCGCTAACTCTATAAAAGGATATACGAAGCCATACCAGCGGGTCTTTTTCGCTATCACGTCATAAGTGCTGTAGCCGTCCGCAAACGCGCGGAGATTGAGCAGTTTAAAAAATGAAAACAGGAGAAAGAACCCAGCCATGAAGCCGGTCATCCAATCCATAAGGTTAAAAGCGCCCTTTGCAAATTGGATAAGTGAGGTAACGCCGGTAATGTAGCCAAAGATCAGGAAAATAGGGTAGTACGAATTGTTTTCGGCCACAGTTTCACCGGCGATATTAACTGTTTGAGAAGTGTCTGTAATTGTGTATTTAGGCGTTCCTATTGCATCCTGTAACGTCGCAGCCGGTATATGCCGGTCCATTGTAATTACAGCCTGTGGCGCTTCTAGCTGGACCTCTGCAGCCAGAACGCCATCTGCTTTCATTAGTTGGCTTTTTACTTTTGCTACACAACCATTGCAGGTCATGCCGCTGATATGATATGTATGGGTCATTTGTTTTGTAGATTGCATACCATACAAAGGTACGCCATGTGATGATGGCAGTGGGTCTGGGGCATAAGGAAGTAGCTCGCGCATAAGCATAGCAATCCCCGCTCTTTTAAGGACGCGAACGAAACAGGCTCTAATAAATGCCGGTTATTAGTTCAGAGATTTGGCATGAAATGCACCGGTGATCACAGTGCCGTCGGTACAAGTGAATGTATAAGCGCCAACAGTTTTCGGAGAAACCGAATCAACCTGTACAACTCCGGATCCGGAGTATTTAATGGTGAGCGTATCCACGGCATAAGCCGCAAAAACAGAACTTCCATAACCGCCTATTGCATAAGTACCCGTATCATTTTTGGGAACATAAATATAGATATATGGATAGTTCGATTCATTATTGAGCCCTTCAATAACGAAGGTGTTAACACCAGTAACGGGTTGGCTTACCACATTAACAACCGAGTTGTCAAAAAGAACGGGTGTACTGCCCACAATAGCGGCCATAGAGTAAGAAGTAGTAGTAACGCTTTTCGTACAGGCTGTAAAAGCTATTGCAACTACCAATGCCAAAGTCGTATATGTCAGTTTTTTTTTCATCACCAATTGTTGCTTGTTATTCGTAAAGATATAAGAAATAAATTTCGGAACAAACTTTAGAAATTATGCCTGTTTGCCAAAAAGGGAAAGATGCCGCCAGAATATTGCCGGCGGCATCTTTTCCCAAATATGTTTCCGGAAATGCCAACCCTTATGCATTTCGTTTTTGCCAGGCATAAATAACTACATTAAGCTCAATGATGAGAAGATTATTATTGTCAGAATAATGCCGAGGGTGATAGTGCCTATACCTAATATGAGTCCGGCGAGCGAATGTTTCTGGTGCTTACGTAACCCCATGGCGCCTAAAATGATAGCGGCAATACTAAACAGTGCACCGATAACCGGTATAAAACCACAGAAACCAAACACAAAAGCTAGTTTGCCAAGTGTTCCTTTTTGAACAAGCGAATCGGGGTGGAGGGCGTTGATATCGCTTTTTTGTGTTGACGTGGCCGTTTGTTTTTGAACAGCAGCCACCTCGTTACGGTTAACCGATGCAGTAGCGGCATTACTGACTACAAAGCCTGCATGAGCAAGAGACGGTACATTAAAACAAAGCACAAAAATCAATACCAGGCTTTTTAAATTCATAAAAATGGTTTTAGATAATGGTTAATAACGGTAAATGTATATTAATATTTTTCGGGGATAGTTGATATTTGTCAAATAGCTTCTGTTGTGCTGCGATTAAATTCCTGGTGAACTTAATGCATTGCTTGGTATTTTTTGATATTTTGCCAAATAACTTACTCAAGGTGAAAAACACAATATTTATTGCCTCCCTCATCTTTATTATTTCCTGTAGCCCAGCCAGTAATCGCGAGGGGCAAATGCAGCAGCAAATAGACAGCCTGAAAAGCAAATTGGGAAATACGTATAAACCAGGGCTTGGCGAGTTTATGAGTGGTATCCAAGTGCACCATGCCAAACTGTGGTATGCAGGCATCAATAGTAACTGGAAGCTGGCTGATTTTGAGATAAACGAAATAATGGAGGCGCTGGACGATATTAAAAAATACAATGCAGACCGCCCTGAAGTCAAATCTATCGGTATGATAGATCCTGCAATTGATAGCCTGAACGCCGCCATAAAACAACGGAACCAGGCGCTGTTCAAAACCAGTTTTCAATTACTTACAAATACCTGCAATAACTGCCACCGCGCCACCGCCCATGAGTTTAATACGATCAAAGTCCCGGATACTGCGCCGTTCAGCAACCAGGAGTTTAAGCCAATGTAGTTTCGCCTTACTTGACTCCTTTGTCCAGTTGTTCTATTGCCTTTTTTGCTGCTGCCAGCCTTACCGCCTTGTTCTTTTCGATCAGTCTGTGCGTGGCCCACTTTTCTATTTTGTGGTGCAGAGGCACCAGGATGGCGGCGATACATACCAGCGCAAGCAACATGAGCACGGGCGAATGGTGTGTCATTTTTTCGAGGAAGGGATGAAGCACCAGGTTTAGAAATTCAAATACTAGCAACAAGGCCACAACTCCAAAGAACTCAATGATCCGCTCATTTGTTACCA
This sequence comes from uncultured Bacteroidota bacterium, assembly GCA_903881585.1. Classification (GTDB taxonomy): domain Bacteria; phylum Bacteroidota; class Bacteroidia; order Chitinophagales; family Chitinophagaceae; genus Nemorincola. Next base: position 8,003 of record CAIRTW010000258.1, read on the forward strand.
GGCTGCGGCTTAGCAGGAGAAACACCACAATTATGGTGATAATGCCGAGTGCCATCAGTGCGAACTCAATATTTTCTTTTCGCTGCTCATCTGCCTCGTTTGCGGCCACAGCCAGGTCCGCCCTGCGAGCTTCCTCTTCAAATGTCATAAGCTGCGCCTGCTGTACGGCTTTTATATTGTACAAGCTATCGTTGGCAACGCGATGCATCTCTGAATATTTGAAAGCGCTGTCGATATTGCCGCCGCGATAAATATCAAGGAGCAGTTTGGCGGGCTTTATGGTCATCGTGAAGAAGGCGGTACGCTGCACAACAACTATCGCTTTACGGGCATATGCAATAGCAGAATCCTTCTGGCCAGCATTGTAATAGTAGTTGGCTATAGCATGATATGCCTTGCTTGTGAATTTCGGAGATTTAGATTTAATAGCTTCATCGAGTGCAAGGTTGAAATAGCTGATAGCCAATGTTCCGTTTTTCATTCTTGCTTCAATATCCCCCAACTGGCCATATACAGGCCCCAGGTACTCCCGGATGCCCGTTTTGAGGCTTAGCTGATAGGCCATTTGAGAGCAGGTCAACGCAGAATCTACCCTGTTCATAGCGAGGTATATTTCTCCCATGTTCTGGTAGCTCATGATCGTAAATATGTTCTGTTCTGTTTTAGAGGCATACCTCAGTGATTCCGTGTTATAAGCCAAGGCCTTGGGGTAATCTGTAAGGTCAAGGTAATTTTGTGCGAGCAACAGTGCCGCAGCAACGAGGAGCCTGGGAGACCTGGTTTCCTGGGCTATGGCATAGGCCCTCATATTATATTCCATGCTTTTGGCATTGTTCCCGAAAGCGCGGTAGTCATAACCAATGCAGCCAATACACAGTACCTGGCCCACTTTATCATTATTTTCTTCGCAGGGCACCAGCATCTTTTCCGCATTTTCCATGTCCAGCACCGGGTTGGTCTCCGACTCTGTAAGCATATTGAAAATGAGATAAAAGCGTGCGCTGTCATTTTTCTCGGCAGCCACTTTTTGCCATGCACTGTCAGTGCAATAAGATTTTCGCATTTTAATAAATTATCGCTAACCACTCGGGATAGATTTAAGCCACTTGATTACAATTTCACTACCGGTACAACAACAAAGAAAATAGTTTGCAAATGCCGGGTCGCTCTTGTGTTTATTCAAATTGATTTTTTGAGTGCAAACCCATCATCACTTTTTGCCAAGATGCGCTCAAGGAGCTACCCTCACTCTTGTTTATTTTGTTCTTAACCTGAGTTCGGGATAAGAAAATGTGGAAAAGAAGTTGTTTAAAAGCAAAAAGCGGAATGATTTTTGATGTATAAGTAATTGACTAAAAAACAATTACACCAAATGAGCACTCCACTTTTCAAAGATAAAGTTACAAA
>CAIRTW010000259.1 GCA_903881585.1 uncultured Bacteroidota bacterium
CTGAGCCTGAACCGAAGAACGGTGTCCACCAGACGTGGAACGACATCCATGGTACTTCAAAGCCGAATGGGCCTCCTCCGCTACCAACCGTAGTATCAAAAAGTGACATAGGGTTATATAAAAGATTGTGGCCAAGATATCCCGGAGAACCATAGTCTGGCTTGTTAAGGGATATGAGGCCGGTCTGGAAAGATCCTTTGTAACCGGTTGCGTGATTGGAGGGAGGCTGTTGTGGCCAAACTGTTGTTCCACCAGGATCACCGGAAAATAAACGAAAATAGTTAGCGTCCGCTGTCGAGGTTCCTAAAGGATAATTCACCTGGCTTTTAAAATGAACATAAGCGACGACTTTTTGCCCACTGTCCACCCACAAATAGTGACCAAGTGGAAAGAATATTTCGTTGAAGCCGTCTGCGTCCGTATCATTAACGCTGGCCGCAGTAAGCGGGAAGGCATAACGCTGCATGGTGGATGAGACATATGTGGACGAAATAGAATCCCAACAGTCATTTGCAAGACCCGGATGTACGGCATAGTTACAAGGCATATAGTTGGCTAGTGCCACGCGCGGTGTAGAGTCGGAAGTAATTACCGTATAATTCACGTTTGCAGGATAAGTACGTAAATAAGTGCCGGTAGCTGAGGTAGCTATCAAATCTACAATAATACTGTCCACATTACCAGATGATGGGTCATTGCGGATATATTTGCCTATGCAAAGAAAGCTATCAACTGCATAAATAGTAGATGAGTCAGTTGTCTGTACTATCGGGGGGCAGCCTATACCATTAGCTCCGTCATAGTAACCGTTATCGGTAGGATCGAAAGACATACCAAGGCCATGGGTAAAAACGTATCCATCGTTGGTAGCAGATATCGTGGCGGGGTCAATTAAATTACTATCTGGATATACATCAAAATAATAACCACTAACACTGAAATCGGTATTTTGGCCCCAATAGTCAAACCAGCCACCATAGGCATATACCGTATCGGCGGTAGTTCTTTGAGCGCTTCTGCTTCTGTCAATCCGTGCATTGTGGTATTGCTTGTCTGTTGGGTGGGCTTGGGTTTTGACCCGCTGGCCCAGAGGGCGGCTATTCTTTTTTTGACTTTCCTGGGCTATGGAGGAATAAAAAGCAAGAGAAGCAAACAAGAGTAAAAGCAGGTTTTTCATATAGTTGGTTTGATATAAAGATAATAAAAATTATCCACCGTAAGCTATAATTATAAATACACAAATGCTGCGCCTGCACTTTACCAACGAAAAAAGGGCGGCAAAAATGCCGCCCTTTTAAAAAGATATTAAGTGGATATTAGTGTGCTACAACGATGCGGCCAGTTGAACGGGCTCCATCTGCATTAACACTGTAAATATAAACACCATTAGCAAGAGAAGCAGTGCTGAAAGTAGCATTGCCGCTGCCAACGCCTGAAGCGTTTTCAGATGCAACTACCTGGCCCAGCATATCTGTAAGTGTAACAGTTACGTTAGCGCTGTTAGCCAAACGGAAAGATACAGTTACTGTGCTTGTAGCAGGGTTAGGAACGGCAGTTACCTTAGTAAGGTTCTGCACTGTGTTCACGCTAGAAGAACTTGTGATTGTTGCACCCCACTCTACGCTGAAAGCCATCCATGGCACTTCGAAACCGAATGGACCGCTAGGAGAAGCTGGATCGAAAAATGACATTGGGTCAAACAACAGGTTATGGCCACCAAAACCAGGGAAACCATAATCATTCTGATTCTGAGACAGAAGACCTGTCTGGTAAGAACCTGCATAACCAGCGCCAACACCTGAATAGATAGCAGGAGTCTGCATAGGCCACACAGTAGTACCAGCTGGATCGCCGGCGAATAAATGGAAGTAGTTAGCTGCAGAAGTCAAAGTACCTACAGGGTAGTTTACCTGGCTCTTGAAGTGAACATAAGCCTGTACCTTTCCGCCACCAGGTATCCATAATGGGCTGGTTAAAGGGAAAAATATTTCGTTGAAGCCGTTTGCATCGGTATCATTGATGCTGGCAGCAGTAAGCGGGAAAGCATAACGCTGACTAACAGTTGTGATCGAATCCCATGAATCGTTTGCAAGACCTGGATGCACACCATAGTTGTATGGCATATAATCTGCTACAGCAACACGTGGAGTTGAATCGGTAGTAATTGAAGTATACCCTACATTTGCATTATATTTAAGTAGATAAGTACCTGAACCAGCTGCATTGGTAACACCGATCAGATCAACAATGATACTGTCCACATTAGAAGCGGTTGGGTCATTGCGGTAATATTTACCTAAACACAGAAAGGTATCTATCGCATAAGGAGTAGAGCTATCCGTTGTCTGGATTATTGGAGGAAAACCAATGCCGCTTGCGCCGTTATAGTATCCGCCATCAGTAGGGTCAAATGACATACCAAGGCCGTGACAAAAAATGTAGCCATTGCTGGTAGCGCTTACATTTCCAGGGTCAAGTACATTGCTGTCAGGATATACATCGAAGTAATAACCCTGAACACCGCTAACATAATTCTGGTTGTAATAATCAAACCAGGAAGTATACGTATAGGAAGTATCAGTTGCAGTAGTTCTTTGTGTGCTTCTGCTTTTGTTCCTGTCGATCAGCGTAGTGTTATGGTAAGCTTTGTCCATAAGTTTCGCCTGGGCCTTCATCGGCTGAACTCCCGGATGGTACATAATGCTTGAGTTTTCCTGAGCCATCGCAGAGGAAAAAGCAAAGCCTGCGGCTAAGAGTAAAAGTAATTTTTTCATTGTTTGAGATTTTTTAAAGATAATAAATGGTTCGCGTAAAGGTAAGGGGTTTTATTAATTAAATAACCATTGCCGTGAAAAATTATTCCGAAATGATTTTTTTTTATATTTGTCCACCGTTTCTGGTGCTGAAAAAAGCAAACCAGCTGAGTTGTAAAAATCTATTTGGTGTTACATTTGCAATCCGAACTTGTAGCAGGAGATTCCCGCACCTTTAAATTGTACTATGCTTCCAGAATTTGACAATACCGAAGTAGCTTTTCAATACCGCAGCAATAAAGAGCTCAAACACGCACGTTTCCTGTTCTCGTCGATGAGCTCCCCTATGCTGACAAATATTGGTATAAAAATGACCAAACTGGCATTATCAATGCACCTGCCGGTAAAGGCGATCATTAAAAGTACCCTGTTCGACCATTTTTGCGGGGGTGAAACGATGGAGGATGCTGCAAAAACGGCCGCTGTGATCGGGAAATACGGTATAAATACGATCCTGGATTATGGCGTGGAAGGCAAGGAAAGCGAGGAGGACTTTGATAAAGCAGTGCCGGAATTTATAAAGGCTATACAATATGCCGCCTCCGGCAAGAACATTCCTTTTATCAGCCTGAAAATAACCGGTTTTGCATATTTTTCTCTTTTGGAGAAAATACATTCAGCTGCGCCGCTTACCAAAGACGAAGAAGCTGCCTGGCAGCGGGTGTACAACCGGATAGACCAGGTGTGCAAGGCCGCATCAGATAACAACATCATGGTGCTGGTAGATGCGGAAGAAAGCTGGATACAATTACCGGTGGATGATCTTACCGACAAAATGATGGCACGGTATAACAAGCCGAAAGCCATTGTTTTCAATACTTTTCAGCTATACAGGCACGACCGCCTGGTTTTCCTCCAGCAATCTTATGAGACGGCCAAAAAACAAGGCTACCAGCTTGGCGCCAAACTAGTGCGTGGGGCCTATATGGAAAAAGAACGCAACAGGGCCGCGGAAAAAGGATACCCGTCGCCTATTCAGCCCAACAAGGAAGCAACAGACAAAGACTACGATGAAGCGGTGCATTTCTGCATGCAGCACCTGGATGGGTTGTCATTGTTCATTGGTACCCACAACGAAACAAGCTGCCTCAAAGCGGCCAAATATATGCTCGACCGCAACATACCCGTAAACACCGAAAAGGTATTTTTCTCACAACTCTATGGGATGAGCGATAACATCTCCTTCAACCTTTCGCATGAAGGTTACCACGTTGCCAAGTACTTGCCTTACGGCCCGGTAAACGATGTGATCCCCTACCTGATGCGCCGGGCACAGGAAAACACTTCGGTGGCAGGGCAAACAGGCCGTGAACTATCTCTGATAAAAAAAGAAATAAAACGTCGGGGGATCTGAGGACCGTAGTTGGTTTTTATATGTTTCGGGGAGACGTTGCGGTGCAACGTCTCCCCAGCATCTCTCAGATCATCAGATTTTGTTCCAGCGATCAGACGTTGCAGTGCAACGTCTCTACCAGGGATATACGCCCCAAATATTGCCGGGCAATATTTTTACTCGCCTATATTTCTCAGTGGTTTTATTTGCCAGGGCCAGAACATATTTGCGGTTACGAGACCACGGGCAAACCGCCTTTCAACAAAATGAAAAAGCAGCATTGCTGCAAACAGCGCTACCGGCAGGCCTATGCCACGGGAAAGAACTGCATAAAGCGTGGTCCGGCTGGTTATGAACCGTGATATGATATTATCAACGAGGTAGAAGACAGAAAAGTGAACTACAAAAAGTGAATACGACCGCTCACCCAGCCACAGCATAAACGGCTTACTCAGCATATCCCTGAAAGACCTGTTGTTGAATGCAAAGGTTATTACCCCACCGAAGATCAGGCCGTAGCCAGAGTGGAGAAAAAACGGGGGATAATTCTGACTTGCACACCACGCAGCCAGGTGATTTGATGGCCCCAGGTGCATACATACCGAAGGATAAACTGACGAGACAAATACCAGCAGCGCCCCTGAAAAGAAAAACAGGCGGGCATGTTTCAGATCAAAATCTTTTGCTGCGATCAGTACGCCCATCATGAAACAAACGGGATACTCAACAAACCTGCCAATATTTAGTACGATGTAGGTGAACGAGTAGATATTATACAACCAGCCACTGAAGAATACCTGCAATAATGCCGTGAGCACTACCCCCGAAAATATGGCGAGCGCAAGCTTTGCGTCTGTCAGCTTTGAGTGTTTTGGGTATAGAAACACAACGATAGGCACAACCAGGTAAAACAGTATCTCTGTCCCCAGGCTCCACCAGGCCAGGTTGTAATAATTGCCGTCCAGGTTAATGATCGGCATCTGGTGTATGATCTCGCGCCAGGAAAACTGCATATTCATACCCCCGCTGGCATTGTACCAGGTTTGGTACCTGTTCATAAACCATATGACTGCGGCCGCAAAGAGCAACGCCACAAAATAGGGCGGATAGATGCGCCAGAACCTTCTCCTGAAATACTCCACTACTTTCAACTCTCTCTGCCTCCTTAAGTAGGGGCGCAACAACACCACCCCACTGAGCACGAAAAAGAGGTCAACCCCATATCCATCCAGGTAATTGAATATCGCACCCAGAACGTGCAGGTGCGATTTGTCGGACATCTTAATAATATTAGACGCAAAAGCATGGAGAATAACCACCATTGATGCTGCCACCGCCCTTAACCCATCTAAAAAGTGAAATCTTACTGGTTTCTCAGATACTAAACTCATGAAATACTGGTTATCCCGGAATTGGCAATTACAAAGCTAGTGAAGCAGGTTAGAATGAGCATATCAACGCATGACTTCGTCGAATACAGCAAATATCCTAAACAAATCCTCACTTTCCAAATTGGAGCCTGAGGGGAGGCAAAGTCCGTTTTGAAACAGCTTTTCGGCTGTGCCGTCCCCATAAAACGGGTACTGCTCGAAGACAGGCTGCAGGTGCATAGGCTTCCAAAGCGGGCGCGATTCGATATTTTCTTTTTCCAATGCCAGGCGCAGATCTTCTCTTGTAAAACCTGCTTCGGCAGGATCTATCAATATTGTGGTAAGCCACCTGTTGCTTATATACCAGAATGGTTCTTCTAGGAAGTGAATGCCTTTTTTGCCGCTTAATTTTTCAAAGTATTTATCATATATCTCCCTGCGCTTCGCTATTCTTGCTGGTAGCACTTCCATCTGGCCGCGGCCCACTCCTGCACAGAGGTTACTCATGCGGTAGTTGTACCCAATCTTAGAATGCTGGTAGTGTGGCGCCTCGTCCCGCGCCTGTGTAGCAAGGAAGCGCGCATCTTTTACCACCGCCTCATTGGCTGACACTAAAGCACCACCGCCAGATGTGGTTATTATTTTATTCCCGTTAAAAGAGAGAATAGAAATATCACCAAATGTGCCGCACTTGCGGCCATCGATAGATGACCCCAAAGCCTCGGCCGCATCTTCGAGTATTGGAATTTTATAGTGGTTGGAAATTACCTTTAGTGCACCCATTTTTGCCGGCATACCATAGAGGTGTACCGGTATTATGGCTTTGGGCTTATTGCCTTTTGCGATACGGTCTTTAATTGCCTCTTCCAGCAATACGGGTGACATGTTCCAGGTGTCCTTCTCGCTGTCCACAAATATCGGCGTAGCGCCCACATAAGTAATTGGATTGGCAGTGGCGGAAAAAGTCATGCTCTGGCATAATACCTCATCGCCGGCCTTTACGCCCAGCAATACCAGCCCCAGGTGCAGCCCTGCCGTACCGGAACTCAGCGCCGCCACATGGCTTTCATTGCCCAGGAACAGCTCCAGGTCTTTTTCAAAACCATTCACATTAGGGCCAAGCGGAGCTATCCAGTTGGTCTCAAAAGCCTCTTTCACAAACTGTTGCTCCGTGCCGCCCATGTGCGGTGATGAGAGCCATATCTTTGGTTTCATTTTCCTGTTTCTTTTATCTTAATGATCCTGGCAGGGTTGCCAACTGCTGTTGCATAGTCGGGTATATCTTTGATGATCACCGCACCCGCACCTATAGTACACCACTTGCCTATTCTTACTCCCTGTATCGTTGCAGCCCCAGCACCAATATGACTACCCTCCCCTACCTGCACATCCCCGCTAAGCGTGGCATTAGGAGACACGTGCACATAATCACCTAGTACACAATCGTGATCTATAGATGCACAAGTATTAATGATACAGTGCTTACCTATTTGCGTATCCGCATTCACAACAGCACCGGCCATTATCACCGTACCCTCACCGATCGTTGCTCTTTTCGAAACGCAGGTTGAAGTGTGAATGGCAGTACCAAAGGAAACAATACCAGCAAGCCGCTCCGCCACTTTCTTACGGGTAGCATTCACACCTATGCTGATCACCATTTTGTCGCTAACCGGCTCACCGGCAGGCAATGGGCGCCTTACTGGATATTGCCATATAGGCGTTGCCGCCGCATCATCCCATATCTCGATGTGCGGCGTACTGATGCTTTCCAGTATTTCGATGATCACCTTTCCATGCCCACTGGCTCCGTAAACGATCATAATATTATTTCAAAAGTAAAAATGAGGTATTGTGGCAAAGATAAGTATTGAGGCAGTGATTCAAAGGATTCCAGGTTGAGGAAAATACGAACTTCGTCATTAACTATTAATCACATATCTTTACTGATAATTTTAAGTATGCTGATTGAAAGAACAAGTGATGAAGTAATAATTCGCCTGCCATCGTATGTAGATACTGAAGGTGTGCAACGTCTTGTAGATTATTTAAGCTATAAAGAAGCTACTGCAAGATCAAAAGCAAAACAATCGGATGTTGACAAGCTCGTAAAGGAAATTAAGAAAGGTTGGTGGGACAAGAATAAAAGCAGGTTTATTAAATCAGAAACTAAGCCCAAAAAATAATCAATCATCAAAATCGTTGTTGACTCAAATATAGTGTTTAGTTGCATCCTTAACACTAATGGTACGATCGGAGATTTGATTTTCAACTCTGATGGCTTTTTTGAATTTTATAGCTGCAACTATATGCGTTATGAAATCGAAAAGCATTACAAAAAACTTAAACAAATCTCGAAACTTAGTGACGCTGAACTTAGCGTAGCACACTCCAGAGTTTTATCCCGCATACATTTTATCAATGAAGAATTAATACCAGAGAAAAGATGGATAGAGGCAGGCAAACTTATTTCAGACATTGACGTTGATGACATTGACTTCGTTGCCCTGACCAACCACTTAAAAGGTTTTTTATGGACCGGCGATAAGCCTCTTTACAATGGCCTTCGGAAAAAAGGTTTCAAAAAAGTATTGACAACTTCCGATCTTCAAAATAAAAGGCGCTCGAAAAAAGAATAATGTGCAATTCGGAACAATCAATCTCCCCTGAATTTCTCCATAGTAGCAGAAGTCTCTGAACTGATACCTTCCGACTTAACAATATTCCGGATGGTGAGGAAAAATATTTTGAAGTCGAGAGCGAAGCTGATGTTGTTTACATACCAGACATCATACTCAAATTTTTGCTGCCAGCTTATGGCGTTACGGCCATTTACCTGTGCCCAGCCGGTAATACCCGGCATGGCATCATGCCTGTGTCGTTGCACATCGCTATACAGAGGCAAGTATTCGATCAGCAAGGGGCGGGGGCCAATGAGGCTCATGTCACCTTTTATCACATTGAGCAGTTGCGGCAGTTCGTCGAGGGAGGTCTTCCGGATAAATTTGCCTATGCCTGTAAGCCGTACGGCATCGGGCAATAATTCGCCGTTTTTATCCTTGCGGTCGTTCATGGTCTTGAATTTTATCACCTTGAATATCCGCTCCTTTTTACCTGGCCTGCTTTGAAAAAAGAATGGTTTGCCGGAATTGGCAATGGCCAGCAGTATCACCACGATAATAAAAACAGGAGACAACACTGTGAAGATAATAAGCGCCACCAGCAGATCTATGACCCGCTTAAAGAAGTAAACGTATATGGATGATGTGAAACTTCGTTTCATTATTTTCCTTTCACTATTTTACTGATATAGTTTATGTACTTCATCGCCAGTACCTCTCTGTCGAAATTCTCCTTTGCAAATCTGTAGCCACTTTCGCCTTCACGCATTATACGTGCAGGATCATTGAGATAAAGGCGTATTATACGGTTGTACTCAGCGATGTTCTCCGGCTCCACATAAACACCCGCACCAGCAGCTTCAACCAGCTCTCGCGATACACCATCTATCGCCATTAGTATAGGCCGCTTGCACGACATGTAGTCAAAGGTTTTGTTTGAATAAACGGTCTTAAAGGTATCAACACGCTTTAATACCGATGCCCCCATTTCTGAAGCAAGGATGTAGCAAAACACTTCCGCCTTGGGCACAGAATCAAGGAACCGTACGTTTGCAATTTTCCGGTCCGCGGCCATTTTCATGAGGCGGTCTTTTTCCATGCCCTGTCCTATCAGCAGAAACAGCACATTGGTATCAGCAAGCGCTTCGCCCGCGTCCAGCAACTGCTCCAGGTAATTGGCTACCCCATGTGCACCCACATAAGTGATCACAAACCGGCCTTCCAGATCATGTTCTTTGCGAAAAGCGTTACGGTCAAAATCATTCAGCAGTTTTTCAGACAGGCTGAAATCGGATGCGTTTGATATCTGGATGAGCTTGTTCTCAGGTATGCCTTTCTTTTCTCTCAGTGCTGTGTAAAAAGCCGGAGTAAGCACATTGATCAATGCTGCTCTTTTATAAATGAATGCTTCCACCCAATAAGCTAGTTTTATGACCAGTTTATTGGTAAGCACCCCTGTATCAATAGCCGATTCCGGCCACAGATCTCGCACCTCAAAGACAAACGGCATGCGGCGAAGCCGGGAAATAAGATAACCACTGGCCCCTACAAACAATGGCGGAGACGTGACGATAACTACATCAAATTTTCCTTTGGCTTTGAACAGTCCGGCATACAGTGATGAGAACATAAAAGAAAAATACCCCCAAAGCCTGCCAATAAAATGTTTGTTGTACGCCTCTGAAACATGGCATCGCCAAACATTAACAGCACCCTGCTGTTTGTTCACAAAATGTCTGCCTTTGTACTCCGCTATTTTTTCTTTGCCGTTATAATGCATCATGCCGCCAAGTACGGTCACGGTATGCCCCTGTTCTGTCCACACACGTGTGAATTCATTCCAACGGGAGCCGCCGGGATCATTTTCTTCCAGAAAGTATTGGTGGATAAGCAGTATGTTCATTTCTTGGTTTCAACGATTATGTGAGTATCAATAATCTTATTTTGGGCTGTAAAATAGCATTCTTCGGTCTTCTCCTTTTGTCCGTATAAAGAGGAATACCAACCATCACGTTTTTCACATACCATGTCTTCGCCGTTTTCGTTCTTAGCAGTAATCAATATTTTGCTTATCGGGTTTAGCGGCAGGTGCCACAGTTGTACCATTTTCATAGCGGGTGGCGCGTTAGTTACTACGTCTTTTATCTGCCATTCCGGCTCTCCTTTCTTCTTAATAACCACCCGCTGGTGAACAATATGCTCATTGATGTAGCGGAAAATATTCACCGAGCCTATGAACGTATATGCACCCACATCTTCGGTAATAGCGGCCTTAGCATTTTGCGCCCAGAAGAACCAGATGAAATGCCCGCCTTTCAGCATCTGATCTTTATCATCGAGCATTACCGTATTGTGCGACTGCGTGCCACTAAAGTATCTTATGGTTCCTGCATCGGTATTGTACTTATAAGAACCTGCATCCGGCAAGATATTCTCTCCCTTATACCAAACATCAAGATGCAGATTATCGGCTTGTGATGGCCGGTCTTTGTATGCGCCGCATTTAATAAACGTAAGCGTTTCCGGCTCCCGGATAATATAGTATCCCCCTTTAGTAAAAGTATGTGCTCCATCAGCAGGGCTCCATTGAGTAGTTGGTTTGGCGATATTATACCAGGCTACATCTTCAAGGCTGCCCAACCCTATATCCATCCCCAGAACGGCTCCCAATGCCTGTACTTGTGGCCGGTAGTCGCGGAAATGCGCATTACTCAACCTGAAGAATAGCGCGCCGTCATTTGCGCCGTAATTAGGCAACCATCCGTTCTCTTCTACCATGCAAGTTCTCAGGAACGCAACCGACTTCCTAGCCCGGTCATACACCACATCACTGAACCGCTCACCATTCTTTTCAGACAATGCAATGCCCCAGCTAAGCAATTGCACCACCACCCGGTGGTAATTCATAGAGAACTGCAGGAAGGTGCCATCATCATATACCTGGTAGGCTATCTCTTCTTCAAACCATGCCTTTCCTTTTTTCTTCCAGACATCAGCTCCCGGCATGCCCGGAAAGAAGACGCCAGTAAGGTATAAGGCAAGTGTCTCCGTTATTGCATGATTGTTGCGCACAGCTATCCTGGAGAAATCAATGTTGTTATACACATGGTGCATGTGCCAGTAGATAGTATGCTGTATCTGATCAAACACTTCGTCATTGAGGAATCTGGAATTGCGATAGTAGTACAGGGCAAAGGTCCAGTTCAGTACCCGTAACGACATTTCCTGGCTACAGCGATAATTCGGGCCGCAATTGATGGGGTTACTTTTTATCCATGAGCTGATCTCGTTAAATACAAATTCAGCCTGATCGTCCTCATAATGATGATCGTAGCGGATGATGTCATAGAGATAAGAAAACCTCGACTTCTCCCACACAAATTTGATATCGCCTGCTTCTTTTGAATAATCGGCTATCTCTGTCCAATGTTTGCTAACATCGTATCTATGGCCGGAATCCGGATTGGTGACCCAATCGTAATTGATGCCAAGATTGGCCGGCACACTGCTGAACAGCAAAAAATTACCGCTCTTTATTTTGTTAACCGTTTCTTTCAATTCCGGACTTTGGTTTCGCGGGATAGTAAGTGATTCGCGATCTGGAAAGAAAAATTTAGCAGGTTGTTGCTTCCATTGCGCGAGCGAGCAGTATTGTTTAAACGCTGGATTTACCGGGAATTTTCTTTTTAACAAACCACTGCGCCGCATCAACTCATAACGGGAGCGAAAAGCGACGTACTGCCACCCCATGTTGCCTAAAAGGTTAATTACTTTGCTTAGTCTTCCCGCCATCTGCACATCAAAGGGTTACAATGAACTCCGTACCTTCATTTACTTTGCTCCTCACTTCTATTTTCCCGCCAAGAGATTCCACCTGTGTTTTTGTGATATAAAGCCCCACGCCCTTGCTGTCATAGCCCTGGTGGAATACAGCATTCAATTTAAATATTCTGTCGGCATACCTGCCCAGGTCTATACCCAGGCCATTGTCTTTTACGATCACCTGCACTTTCCCATTTTTCGTTTGCGTGCTTATGGTGATCTCCGGTGGAACATCTGGCCTGCAGTACTTGAGCGAATTACTGATAAAATTGTACAGAATGTTCTCAAGGTATGCCTTGGGATAGCTCACATTATTCACTTCAAGGTTGAGTATTATTTGGGCATGCTTCTCAAAAATAGTACTATATAGTTGGGTGGTAATATCATTCACCAATTCCGTGACAGTGCAGTCGTTGTATGGTATTTCTTTATCCAGTATTATTTTAGTGATCTCCATAAGCGTGGCAAGGCTGCTCATCAGCGCTGAGCTGCTCTCTTCGATCAATTCAAGCGCTTCTTCCTGCGTAAAAAGGTCGCTGATCGAGTTCTCTGATTCTGATGAATCTCCTTTGTACTTGGCTGACAACCCCCTCGACAACATTTTAATATTCGCCGCGGGGCCACGCAAATTATGAGCTATGATATGGCTCAGATCTTCGAGCTGAGTGATCTTATTGATCAGGTTTATCCTGGTAGCTTCCATCTCTGCGTTCTTCCGCTGCAGTTCATTTTCAAGCTCCTTTCGCTTCGTTATATCAACGACCTGTGCGATCACAAATCTCGCGCTGTCATCATTGTTCCATACCACCGATACGGTCAGCGATACCAGAATGATCTTCTTTTTCTTTGAGACGTACCGTTTTTCAATATTGTAGGTGGATATCTGCCTTGTCAGGAGTTTCTTTACAAGCGTATGATCATTATGCAGGTCATCAGGGTAAGTAATGTGCTGTAGGGTAAGCTGCAACAGCTCATCCTTGGGGTAGCCTATCATATCGCACAGTACGTTGTTCACATCCAACCACCTCCCTTCCGGGCTTATCAGGGCCATGCCAATGCCAGAGTAATCGAAAGCATTTGCAAAGGTATCGCGGCTGGTTTTTAATGCCTGCTCTGCTAATATGCGGTCAGTAATATTAAGCCCGTAACCTATCACCATCTGCAGTTCGCCACCTTCATCAAACACCGGGAACATAATGCGGAGATGATATTCGATCTCTCCTTTGGGGTTGTGCAATTTTTCTTCCCACTCTATAGGGTGCCTTTCATATTTTGCAGTGTTGAATATTTCCCGTCTTCTTTCTGCGATGGACATCGGTTTGTCCTTTGCCCGGCAATAGTCCTCGTCTGTCTTTCCTATCAGCCATTTCCGCAGCTCCTCATCCTTAATAGCAATGGGGTTAATAAACAGATACCTGTGCTGCGCATCAAAACCACTATATCGGCAGCAATTGAATTAAGCACGTGCTCATAAAACATGCGCTGCTCTTCCAGCTTTTTTTCCTCATTCCTTTGGTCTGTAACATCTGCGAACTTCCAGATGCCTCCTTTGTAGTTGTTGCCAAACGTGAGCGGTATGTAATCCCGCGTAAATACCCTCCCGTCTGCCAGCGCCCATGTTTCTTCCAGTACTATTTCATTCTTCTCAAGTATCTCATCAGTGCGCCTGGGGAATTTATCAGGTTCTTTATAAAAATATTTGCTTATGCCAAGGCTCTTGCTCACATCCTTTCCAACCAGCTGATCGGGTGAACCCTTGATATTGTACATGTTGCAAAACATCTGGTTGGCGAAAATAATTTTCCTGGATTCATCGGTAACCAATACACCATTTTGCAGATTGTTTATCAGCTTAGATAATAGTTCGGCAGCACCTGAGTACCGCTCTTCTGATATTTTCCGGTCAGTAATATCAGTCTGCGTACCGATGAATCTAAGAGGCTCACCAGTCTGCGTATAAGAGACTGCAATGCCTCTGCTTAGTATCCATTTATAAGAACCATCCTTACACAAATACCGAAATTCTACCGTAAATGTTGAGGTCTTACCAGACAAATAATCCTCCCGAAGCTGTATGTAGCGCGGCATGTCATCGGGGTGCACTTTCGAAGCCCATTGGGTCCTTGTCGTTATCTCGGCAGCAGAGTAGCCGAACTCTTCGTGCCACTTATCCGAAAAATAAATTTTGTCCGTCTGGAGATTAACGTCCCACATACCGTCTCCGGCTGCGTCAAGCGCCAACTTCCATTTGCCTTCTATCAGCGATACGCCTTCTTTCTTAGAGAGATTTTTTATGACAACAAATAAAAAGTCCTTATCCGGGTGGATCGGCAGCACACGTATGCTATATGTTGCCGTGTATTGCTGATGCGAGATCGTATATTCAATACTGCCATTATCGCGGGTCTCAAAGCTCTTTGTTACCAGGCCGTCTATCTCGCCCAGGATATTCTCGTTACCCGAATCGATTATCTTTCGGCCCAGAAAACGAGTTGTGTCAGCCAGTTTGTAGCTGCCGTTTTCCCATATCCGGGAGATAACATGGGTCTGAGATACCTCCACGACAATGTCGCTCAACTGCAGTAGTGCATTTGCGACCGTTTCAATATCCTTTGACCGGGTTTTGATCATAATTCAAACTTAACTTAAACTAAATATCCTGCAAATATGGTTTACGATCCTTCCTGATGTTTTACCATCCCACAACTCAGGTATAGCTCCCTTTTTCCACTGCCCTGAAAACAACTTCTCAAACGCTGGTGCGATACTCTTCGGATCTGTGCCCAGCAACTCATTGGTTCCAACAGTGCAAGTCTCAGGCCGCTCTGTGCTGTCCCGCAATGTCATGCACGGTACGCTCATCACTGTCGCTTCTTCGGTTATTCCTCCCGAATCCGTTACCACTGCTTTGGCATTCTTCACCAGGTAATTGAACTCAAGATAACCTAAAGGATCGATTACATGCAAATTATTTGCCTCTATACCTATATGCTCCAACATTTTTGCAGTGCGCGGATGTACCGGAAAGATAACCGGCAAGCCCCGTGAAGAACTAATTATCGCGGTTATCAATTCTTTAAGATTGTCTTTATCGTCTACGTTTGCGGGGCGGTGCAGGGTCATCATGATGTAGGCCTTTTCGCTAAGGCCGAACTTATCCCACAGCTCCGGCTTTGTAAACCGGGGCATCTGCTTATACAAAGTATCTATCATGGTGTTGCCCACAAAAAACACCTGGCTATCCGCTATCCCCGCTTTACGCAAATTACTATTTGCAACGTCTGATGTGGTAAAGAAATAGTCCGTGATCGCATCGGTCACTATCCTGTTGATCTCTTCCGGCATCGTCCAGTCGCCCGACCGGATGCCGCCTTCCACATGTGCCACCTTCGTATTGTTTACCTTTTTTGCAGCTATAGAGCAAGCCATGGTAGAGGTTACATCTCCCACAACTATGCACAGGTCGCACGGCTTTTCCAGCAACAGTTTCTCATAGCCGATCATTATCTTGCCTGTCTGTTCAGCCTGTGTTCCGGAGCCTACTTCCAGGTTATGATGGGGATCAGGAATGCCAAGCTGCTCAAAAAAGTCACCGCTCATTTTTTTGTCGTAATGCTGCCCTGTATGCACCAAACGGAAATTGATATCCACACCGGTTTTCCGCATAGTTTCTATCGCCTCAATAATTGGAGCTATCTTAATAAAATTTGGCCTTGCTCCTGCTATGATGTCTATTAACATAAACCCCAAACCCCTGAAGGGGCTTCTCCTTGTTTTAAATTAGTTTATCAATCTGCCCACGGGCACCCACTCCCTTTTCATCAAACTCTCAATAGCAGCAAAAGATGCCAGTGTTGTATTTACTATCTCCTCCATCGGTATCAATGGTGCCCCACCATTTTTCACACGTTCTACCAATAATTTGAATTGCGCATTATGCCCTTTATCCAGGTTCGTCTTCAGTTTTGAAAATCCCTTTGTGCCAAAGCCTTCCGTTACCATAAAATTATCGGTGACGATAGTACGATCCTGTGCATATACTTCTATCCGTTCCTTGGAATACGATTTCGATCCATTTGCAAAATAGTTGATCACCCCGGTACTTCCGTTCTCATACTGGAGCAAGATGGATGCATTGTCTGTGTTTGCCTGCGGGTTTTCTCCCATCGCATTCATACACACTGTCTTTATTTTACTGCCAGTAAGAAAGGTAATGAGGTCCATATAATGGCATGCCTCACCTACTATACGCCCACCGCCTGTTTTCAGATCATGTACCCACACATTAGCCGGGATATTTCCCGCATTCATTGTTGCGATTACATTCATTTGCGCGTCGCCCACTAATTGCTTTACACGTTGCATATGCGGTGAAAAACGCCTGTTAAAACCAACGGTCAATGTCTTACTCCCGTTATAGGCTGCCAGTACATTGTCAAGCTCTTCCTTACCTAGTGCAAGCGGCTTCTCAACAAATACATGCTTTCCCGCTGCAAGACATTCAGCCGCCATGTGCGCATGCTCGTTGTGGCGGGTAGTTATCATTACCAGGTCTATGGCGGGGTCACTGATAATACTTTTATAATCGGTAGTGCTCTTGCCTATCTTATATTTCTTGGCCAGCGACGTGCCCGTAAGACCTGAAGCGCTAGCTATTGCATACAGCGGCGCTCCAATTGCCGACAATGCCGGCAGCATGGTCATGGCAGTAAAGTTGCCCGCGCCTATAATACCGATGCCTCCTTTGCCCGACGCAAATGTTCCACTGGTGATACTTACAGTGTCGGCCGGGCTGCTATTCCCGGGGTATTCAAGTACCGATGCTATGGATGCACCGCTGCTGATATTCGAGTATATTTTCTGGTAATCCGCCAGCGGCACAAGCTCTGTTATCAGCGACTTCACTTCCAGCTTGCCACTGCTAATGGTTTGCAGCAGTGCTTTAAAGTTGCGCTGTTCTGTCCATCGCACAAATGGCAGCGGATAGTCTATACCGCCTTTCTCATAACTGTCGTCATATCGCCCTGGCCCATAGGAGCAGGACACCTGAAAGGTTAATTCTTTTTCATAAAAGTCAGCCCGGCTGATGTTTAGCCCTATCACCCCCACAAGTATGATACGCCCTCGCTTACGGCTCATCTTCGCTGCGTCCGCTATTATTTCATCGGTCTTTGCCGATGCTGTAATGATCACCCCATCTGCACCTGCATTGTCTGTAAGCTCTGTTACCAGCTTTACCGCATCTGCACCATCCCTCGGATTGATCGCTATGATACCTTTCTTTTTCGCGATCTCTATCTTACTAGCGTCAAGGTCTATACCTATTACCCTGCAACCATTAGCAACAAGGAGCTCTGCCGTTATCAGCCCTATGAGACCCAGGCCTACTACCACTATTGTTTCCCCAAGTTGCGGATCACAAAGCCTTATTCCCTGCAATCCAATAGAACCAATGACAGTAAACGCGGCCTCATCGTCACTCACATTTGCCGGTATATGCGCACAAAGGTTTTTCGGTACGCATACAAACTCGGCATGATGCCCGTTGCTTGCTACCCTGTCACCAATCTTAAAATCGGTTACCCCATCTCCCACTGCTATTACTTTGCCCACATTGCAATATCCAAGCGGCAGGGGTTGGCCCAGCTTATTAAATACAGCAGTAAGTGTTGGCCTTAATCCTTCGGTCTTTATTTTGGTAAGCACCTGTTTCACCCTGTCGGGCTGCTGGCGGGCTTTCTGTAGCATGTTCGCCCTGCCAAATTCAACAAGCATACGCTCTGTGCCTATAGAAACGAGGCTCCGTGTGGTTTGTATCAACACACAGCCCCTTTTCACCTTCGGAGCAGGCACTTCCTCTAAAACAGTTTCCCCGTTTTTAAAAGATTGAATAATTTGTTTCAATGTATGATCGCTTAGCAGCAAATGATGAAAAGAGAATACATGAACGTATCCTCATCTGTTTGCAGTTTCCGTGGTAAAGATAACGAATATAGGCCATTGAAGATAAGCAACTAACGGAGTAATATCTTACTGTTGATCTTACTTCACGCCGAAAGAAAAACCAATGGCAATAATAATTCCGCCGGGAGAAAGTAGTTTGATAGTTTCCGTTGAAACGTCATCGATCGGAGTGCCCGCTGTTTGCGTAAAACGGTTACTACCGTTGAGGGCCAGCGTATAGCCCAACTCAATGTAAAACCGGCTTTTATGATTTCCCAAAGCCCAGTACCGGTAGGCTGCAAACATCAGGTTCGCCTGCGGGTTCAGTTGCAGTTCGACAGGCTCTGTAGCCCCGTCAATTGTTGGCAGGTTATCATCGAAATTTCTTAAGCCGGTGCTATAGGTGATGCCCGACCCGAAAGCCCAACCAAAATGGCAAGGCTTTAGAAAATATTTGGCGCCAACATATAACTTCTCGCCCCATGTACTGAGGCCAACGCCACCATCTATAGAAAAATGCTGAGAAACGGGCACTTCCGCATTTACGCCCAAAAGGCCGGTATTATTGTTCCAGCCGGTACTTAATGCTATAAAAAAAGACGGGCATTTTCCCCTGGTCGCGCTTTTCTTCTCTTTCTTAAATGGTTTGCCTTCAGAGCCATCGGTGCTTTGCGCAAAAACATTCAGGCTTACTAATACGACGGACAGGGTCAGTATTATTTTCTTCATAAAAAAAGTTTGAACAAAAATAAGGTTTTCCGATAAAACCCTTATAGGGCTTGCTAACTGTTTGATGTTTTCAGCAACAATGCAATCAGTTTATCCACATCATTGCGTGTAACCACTTCCGGGAATGGCAGGTCTGGGTTCATAGCATTGATCACAGCGTCTGCTATCGCAATTTTGTCAAAAGGATCGAAGGTCAAACTGGGTTTTACCACGTCATATACATAAGGAAGGTCGGACGCGATCACCTTCATACCACTGTCTGCAGCCTCAATAAGTGGCAAACCGAAACTCTCAATAATGGATGGAAAGATCAGGTAAGGACAATTAAAATAAAGCTCACGTGGGTCCAGGTAAACATGGTTCACGATACGCGCACCACGCGCATTCAGCTCTTTCACGCGGTCTATAAGTTGCGGTGCTGTATCATCTATCGTCACATGCAGCCGTGGCGAAAAATCTTTTTCCAGCAAATACTCCCACGCATCAAGCAGCCGGGGATAATTCTTCTGCGGGGATGGATTGCTGATAAAAACGAATTCATCCTTTACACGCCGTTCAAAAGGTTTGGAGTTGCCCGTTGTATATTTCTCATTATCGTAAAAAGGGATGGATAATGTATGGGCAGTGTCTTTCAGCCCGATATTGGTCAGCTCCGTCACCATGTGCCGGGTCTGCACTATGTAGTAGTCTGTGTTCTTATTGTACAGCTTTATGACCAGGTATTTCAGGTACTGGGTAAAATACATTTTGGAGAAAACGCGCCGAGGAGCTTCCAGCAATTTCTGATTATGGAGGTATGTATATGTTGGCGCTTTTATCCGTACAGGCGGCGGGGTATTGGCAAAACAGAATACTTTGGTATAATTGCTTTGCGTCTCTTTATAAAACTTTTTGCGGGCCTTCATGCTGTTCTGAACTACTGCATAATTTTTGTCCAGCACTGCGAGCTTATCAAACCGCGGATCGAGCAGGAAGAAGAACTGATCTTTGGCCGGGTGTGCCAATATCTTTTCCATAAGGTATTGCAACAGCACCGCTCCTCCGCCTTTGTTTATATATAGTGCGTCTATGAGTATCATTTTCCGGCCTGCTGCTGTTTTAGTTTTTCAAATTGCTTTTTTATCCTCAGAAACTGCCCGTAGGACGGCGTTGTATAAGAGGTTCCATTGCCCTGCGGCTTAGCCGCCAAAAAATATTGTTCGAAATTCTGAAGCACACGCACAAGCCCCGCCAACGAGGCATCAAATAACCGGGCATAGTTAAAGGCTACCGTATCTTCCAGGGTATCCCTGAAAATGATCGGCAGCTTTTCCTGCAGTAAAATTTCCCCGGTATCTATGTGCTTATCTATTTTATGAATGGTGTAGCCTGTCTGCGAAGAGCCGTTGTATAATTGCCAGATAATGCTTTGTGCATTCTGGTATTCCGGCAGCACTTCATGGTGTATGTTCAGCATACCCCATTTCGGGATCTTGAAAACTTTACCGGATATATACCCATTGCCCAGGCTTAACCCTACATCTGCATTAGCTTCTTTAAACAATTTTACTGTCTCGTCACTGTTGGTCGATGGAACTCTTTTGAATGGGATATTGTTTGCTTTACAATAGTTTTCGGCGTTTTCGATTTTACAATATTTGTTTATATCCTCGTTGTACCATTTGCGCATCCGAACACCGTTCATTGCACCGCCAATACCTATTTTCAATATCTTCTTTATCTTTCTCAGGTACTGTTTTTTTCTGCTTGTTACCAGCCCCTCACTTACTACAACCATCCCGATCTCAATATCCTTGCACGCAAACAGTGCGGGCAGGTGATGCCCGGTGGTTCCGTATGCCGAAGTAGTAAGAATGATCACTCTCATTTGAAGGTGTCCGGGTAAAAATTATTATTTACAGAAGCATGCTTTGCATTATTGATAAGGAAATACATGATGTGGTTCATATCCCACCCCAGCACCGTATGGTCGCGTCTGATGCACAGATCCTGGCCGGAGATAGGCGTCAGTGGATTTATATGGCAGCCCCGTTCTGCCGTGGCACAGGTTGTAAAGCCTGCTTCAAACACGCTTTTCCTGCCTGCCTCACTAAAGTGAAAGAAACGCCCAAACGGAAAAGCGAAATGCTTTATCTGGCCGCACCGCTCCGTAAGTATGCGATAAGTCTGGTGCATATCATCCGTTATCTCCGCTGTGTTCGCCGCTGCAATGTTCATGTGCGTCATGGTATGGCTGCCTATCTCATGGCCCCATTGCTGTAGCTTGCTCACTTCATCCCAGTTCAAAAACTCAACCGGTGGAAAATCCAGTGTGCCAATACAAAACTCGTTTATCTTATCAAAGTTAGTTTCTCCTATTATACCCGGGTTGATAAAAAAACAGGCCTTGGCATTATACTCATTCAATATCTCCGCTGCCCTTAAATTATTTTTAAAACCATCATCAGAGCTGAAAGTAATGTAAGGCTTATCAATGGAACCGTTCAATATTTTGTCTACGGCATCATTGTAACTAATGAAGTCATGATGCTTGCTCAGTCGCTTCATCAGTGCATCCAGCCGTTTTTCTTCATCTATGAACAAATGATGTATATACAAAAACTGCACTCTCGGTATGGACAGGTACTTTTCACTTGCAGCCAATGACAACCCGCTAAGCGCCAGATCACGCGCATAGCCCCGCAACGTTCTTTTTTTTGAACGTACCAGGTCTTCGTATCGGGTCATGAATTGCTCCATATGCTATGCTCTTTCCCACGGTACACCGGGCATTTCTTTACCATTGTAAACACTTTCAATTATTTCCAGGTAGTATTTGGCACCCGTTTCCGCACTTATCGCACCTAGCGCCCATGATCTTATCGTCTCTGAATCCGCAAATCCTTTATCATCCAGCGCCTGTTCAATTGCTTTTCTGCAGCTTCCTTCCTGCGCCCAGCTAAACACCACGCCGTTAAAATTACTTTTTATAGCCCAGCTTACGCCACAAATGTTGCTGCATATGGCTTTAAGCCCGTTCAGCAGGCCCTCGCTCACGATTACACCCCAGCCATCTTTTTTGGAGCTTGGAAGCACCACCCAGTCGTAGTTGGCGTACTTGGTTACCAGCTCATCGTATTTCAGGAAAGGGTAAAAACGAATTTTATCCATCAGCCCCTTATCAGCTACTAACTTCTTCAGGCTTTCTTCTTCCGGCCCCCCGCCGTATATATCCAGGCTATACTTCCTGTCTTTCACCGCAGAAAGCTCTGCCACAAAGCGCGAAATACCCTTACCTTCTTCTATTCTGCCTGCATAAATGATTCTCTTTTCTACAACAGGTACCGACTTTGTAGTTGGCACTTTTACACTTACAAAGTATGCCCATGGAAATACTCGTTTTGGATCAAAACCGAGGCCGGTATAGGTTTTCACACCCTCTTTGCCTACCGCCAGGAAGAAATCAATATGCTTATAGTATCTCAGCCGCTGATAATAATATTTTAAGTGCCGCAGTTTACCTTTTAACCCCGCCTTATTATACGGCTCCGATAATGATCCCATCTTAGCCTTCTGCCGCACACCTTCGTCATAGGCCATGGTCATCATTTTTCCAACGCGTATTCCACCCAGCACATGCACTGCATCTTTATACTTACCGAAAATAGCGGCTACCTCGTCTTTCGATGGTGAACGAATGATCTCCACACCCGCTATTACCGGCACTTCCCAACCCATATTTTTCCGGTAAGGTGAAATATCCTGCTCCACCACCATCAGCACCTTTGTTACAGACGGCTCTTTTACAAGTGCCTCGAGAAAGGTCTTTTGATGTAAGCTGATTATACCCTGCCAAAAAATAAGTATCATTCTATTTCCCGTTTTTTGCATCCAGTTCCTTATACACTTCAAGGTACTGTTCTGCTATTTTTTTAAAGTCATACTTTGCCGCATTCTTATAACCCAGAGCAACAGTATCGTCATACAGTTGTTGATTATTTAGCAGCGAGTTTATCACATCCCTGATCGAGGCCACATCAAGCGGATCAACCAGTATTGCCGACCCTTCCCCGACTTCCTTCATAGCGCCAATGTTACCGGTGATCACCGGCCTTCCCACTGCCTGCGCCTCAATGATAGGCATTCCAAATCCTTCGTATAAAGATGCCATGAACAATACATCGCAAGCCACATACCGCTCAAAAACCTGCTCATCCGAAAGCCCGTTGTAAATACTATGTGATATACTGTACTTCCTCAACTTTTCGAGCTCATCCGGCGCCGGCCACCCTACTATATCTATATGAAAATTCCGTCCTTGCGCCGCTTTTATAAGATTGTCGAGGTTCTTATGCTTCCCGGTTCCCAGCATCAGCACCACAGGTTTATCACTACGCTTCTTTCGTTCAGCCCTTTGAAACACTGGTTTTACAGGATCAGGTATTACTCTTATCCTTTCTTCCGGAAATTGAAAATATCGGATGAGTTTTTCTTTTGTAAACAGAGACACTACAGTAACAATATCAATCTTTTTCAAAGGAAAGTAAAACCAGAAAAGATGGTACATCATCTTCACCATCTTTGAATGGACCGGGTTTTCGTAAAACCCAAAATCATGTATCGTAAGTATATTGTTCCCTTTCAGCCCTAGCGCCAGGAAGTTTACATCACCAGTGATATGATTGATCTTGTCTGAGCTCTTACCTGCCCTCCGGGTATTCTGCAACCTCGACAGTTTCGGGTCGCAGTCGAATTCTTTTATTTTCAGCCGGTTTTGCAAACAGCTTTTTACAAGGCCAAAGATCCCCTCTATCGAAACTCCTGTCTTCCTCGGTTCCCTATAAAAATAAGTTACTGACTGCATGAAATATATTTATGCCAATAGCGCTACTGCCCAATATACTGATAAATATAGCACGAATAGTTTTCACTGATCTTATATGGCAATTTCATGATGATCTTATGGAAAAAACCGGCGTTGTTATCGTCGTTCACTACCGCTTCCAACTTATAGTTATTGGCAAGTAAAACCTTGTCGTAATCGGGTTGGCTGGAGTTGTCTTTACTGACTATAAAATAGTTGACCTTGTGGTCCATGAAATATTTCATCTTATTCGCCCACGGCCCGTTTTCTTCCAGGCTCAGAAAGGCACAATCATTATCCCGCGCTATATAGTAATACCTGAAATCGCCAGCCACCAAAACGTTCTTCGACAAATACTTCAATATTTCTGCCTCATTCTTATGAGGATCATGCTGCTCTAAAGTGCCGAAAATGTACGCGCCCTTAAAAATAAAGACTGCTGCGAACAAGCCAATAATAAGGTAAGTAATTCCCCTAAAAACGATATTGGAATACATACTTACAAATACGCCCGCGATAAGCAGGTAGATGAAGGGCGCCACCAAAGCAAAGTACCTGCCGGAGAGACCACCGGTAACCAACGCAAGAAATGCCAGGATGACCGGCAGCGTAAGCAGAACGAGGTGCATGTTACTTTTCACCGCTCTGTTTTTCAGCAAAACAAAGAACGCGATAAATGCATAGACATAGATCAGCA
This sequence comes from uncultured Bacteroidota bacterium, assembly GCA_903881585.1. Taxonomy (GTDB): domain Bacteria; phylum Bacteroidota; class Bacteroidia; order Chitinophagales; family Chitinophagaceae; genus Nemorincola. The sequence continues at coordinate 24,172 of CAIRTW010000259.1, forward strand.
GATTATACTTTATCGTCCTTACCCCAGTATCCATGCCAGTGTGCTCTTTAATGACTGCCGAGTGTGTATAGTAATAAATAAGTCCGTGCAGGCTCCCGAATGCTGCATATATCCAGATATAGTATATCCCAACAAAACCAACGGCCACAAAGGCATATTTTAAAAGCAGCGCTTTCCAGTCCTTTTCTTTTTGCGTGATCTCATAAATAAAATAAAGCGCATAAAATGAAAATGCGAAAATTATCCTAGGCGTAGTCAATATGGCCAATGCCAGCAAAACACCCGTAGCCAACGCAAGCAGGATACCACGCGGCACCTTGGCGTTGGCGCCATTTACAAATGCCAGGTAGGAAAGGAAGAAGAAAAACAGCGTTACAAAATCCATCCGGCCGGAATGCAGGAACTGGTTGAAATTAGGCTCCAGGGCAATGAGAGCAATTGTCGCTACAATTGCTCCACCTGTAAATTTCAGCTGCCTGCATATCTTATACACCAGGAACAGATCTATAAGCCCAAACAGCAAGCTGGCGATCCGGAAATTGAATATGCTGAAACCCAGTGTCTTTATCACTGCGGCCTGCATCATAAAATATACCGGGCCATAGTCCAGTTTTTGGTCTGGTAAAACTATGATGCGGGCCTCTTCATAAAACGTATGGTGCTTTAAGTAAGAGTTGGTAATGCTGGCGAAAGACACCTCATCGAACCACGGTAACGGGGAGTAAATTAATGTTGCAAAGTGATAAGCGACATAGATCAGCGAAGCAATCAGTATAAGTATTTTGTACTTTTTAGCCATATCGAAAATCCCTTGCTTAGTGCGAAAACTCTTACCAATAAAGGTAGCTCATATTTTCTCCTCTGCTACTCGTATATCTTAAACGAGGTTCGCCTTAATTCCATCTTTGAGAAGGGGTTCACAACCATAGGTATCTTTTCTGTGCGGGTTTCGCTGGTGTCAAGCCCGAAAGATTTATCATCAGACAAGGCAAGGTGCTTTAAGAAGAAATAACTGTTAAGCAGGAACCCTTCTGTGGCGCTGAATTCATTATCTGAAGAAAGGAAAGTTTCCAGTATCACGAATACGAAATCAGCCGCGAGGTTATGCTTTGCCAGCGCAGGGTATGGATTTGCCATCTCCAGTTCTTTGTTGGCTACCATCTCCTGCACCACTTTCCTCATCAGCAGGTTTATCCTCGGTTGCACACGGAACCCTAATCTGAACTCTACCCTTATCACCTTGTCTTTTTTGAGCTCCTCCACCGTATACTCCATAGTGTATGGCTCATCGGTTCGTTCCACATGCACAAACCAATAAACATCCGCACGTTTAGGCTTCCGGCTGAATATGGAATAGATGATGCGGTCCTCTATCTGGTAAGTATTATAAGCCTTTGTAAGGAATATGGCATGAGTGGCGAATTTTGGCGTTTTCTCGTCCTTGCTCAGGTCATCCAGCAGCGGCAGGTACTCCTTTATGTTTCCAAAGCTCAGGAAACGATTAGTTATCTTACGCGCACGGTACCATACATACATGGTAAAGATGAGGCCGATCTCAAACACAAGGAAGAACAGCCGCTTTAATATCTTCACTGCATTAGTAATAAAGAAGGACGATTCTACTGTAATAAAGACACACATGATCACTATTATAAGCCACAAGGGCCAGTGCTTCACATAGCGCATGAAATAATACACAAGTACTGTAGTCATGAGCATAGCAATGGTAATAGAAAAACCATATGCCGCAGTCATGTTCTCAGAGGTTTTAAAATAAAGCACTACCAGGATACAGCCTATGCAAAGTATCCAGTTGATGCTGGGTATGTATATCTGGCCACGTACGGTAGTCGGGTATTTCACGCGTACCTTTGGCCAGAAATTGAGGCTTATGGCTTCACTGATAAGTGTAAAGGAGCCGCTGATAAGCGCCTGGCTGGCAATGATGGTAGCCGCGGTAGCAAGAAGGGTACACGGAAGGAGATAGCCATGTGGCACGATCTGGAAAAACGGGTTGATATCCCCCAAGTTTTCTTTATGCTGCAGTAATACCCATGCGCCCTGTCCCAGGTAGTTTAGTACCAGGGTGGTCTTTACAAATATCCAGCTTACCTGTATGTTCCGGCGGCCGCAATGCCCCAGGTCAGAATAAAGGGCCTCAGCCCCTGTAGTACAAAGGAAGACCGCACCTAGCAGCCAAAACCCTTTCGGATGTATTGTCAGCAACTTGATGCCATATACCGGGCTCAGCGCTTTGAATATTTGCGGATAGTGTATGATCTGGTTTATGCCAAGCGCACCCAGCATCATGAACCATACAAACATAATAGGCCCAAACGACCAGCCCACCACTTTGGCGCCAAAACGCTGAAAAATAAAGAGCAGTATTAAAATGGTCATTACAAGCCCCATCACCAGCGAATTGCCCGGCACTATCATGCCCTCAAGTCCCTTTACACCATTAAGGCCCTCTATAGCCGATGTCACAGAGATGGGCGGTGTGATAATACCATCAGCCAGCAGCGTGCCTGCTCCTATCATCGCAGGGAACATGAGCTTCTTGCCATACCGCCGCACAAGCGCATAGAGGGAGAATATACCCCCTTCGCCTTTATTATCGGCTTGGAGCGTGATGAGTATGTACTTGAAGGTCGTCTGCAAAGTCAGCGTCCAGAAGACACAGGAAATAGCGCCCAGCACCAGCTCTTCCGTTGCCGGCCCGCCCTCTTTGAGTATGGTTTGAAAGGTGTATAGCGGGGAGGTGCCTATGTCACCGAAAATGATCCCCAATGTAATTAACAGCCCTGCGAAGGAAATCTTTTTAATATGGCCTGTGTCCATTGTCCCCAACTATTAGTTATTGGGTGCGCAAAGTTATATCACAGTTATGTCAAAAAAAATTTTATTCCTTAATTGTTGAACATTTTACTGCTCCATGTAAGCCAGCCCGAATTTCTTATAGGTTTTTGTGCTTTTGTAGGCAGGCTCCATCATATCGGTTGTATTCTGGCCACCGTTCCTTCCACTGCTGTGGTGCATACCGCCGCCCATTCCCATACCCATTCCCATGCCTCCCATACCGCCAAACCCTACGCTGGGCCTGAACCCGCTGCCACTGCCGCGGCTTCCGCCACCCTGCTGCCCCGGGGGGCGCTTCATAGCTGTAGTCTCAAAGCAGACGCTTATGGCCTTGCCCTTATCAGCTCTTGTTAGCTGTGGTTTAAAATAAAACGATTTTAATGGCACCTTGGCTTCCCATACCAGCTCATTATCTGCATCCAGTCCTATCCGCACCACGATACCACAACTATCCAACTCCATTACTGGAAATTGCAGGTTGCAGCTCTTAAAGCCTTGCAGGGAGAATTCTTTAGCATCATCCAGCGCGGCCCTTACTTTGTCTTCCAGCTCCATGCGCTGCTTTTGCAGCCGATCGCTACCTAGCCCCTGCTGGCCTTCGCTCTGTACCTTTTGCCGGGGAACACGCTGTTCTTTACCATCTTTGTTCACCGGTATTGGATAGTTTATAGCCGTTTCCTCGCTCTTATCCCCCTTCCTGTCTATCCATACAGTAAGCCCTTCGCGCAGTATTTTAAGCTGGGTTGCAGGGTCACCTGTTTCTACTGTTATGTACAGATTCTCTTTGTCGTTGGATACGGCATACCCTATCTGGGCTTTTTCATCATACTCAGGATATGGCTCAGGCCAGTCTTTGTTACTGCCATCAATAGTTACCGGCTGCACTTGCCATATCCCGGGCAAACGCTTGGAACTGGAATGCTTTGAGCTGCTGCATGAAAAAACCGTAATAACCGCGAATAAAAAAAACAACCTGGAAAAAACACGCTTATGCATGGAAACGAATTATAGTATGAAGCGAAGATAATACCTGATAGCCCGTTTAGACCTTCAAAAACCGTTAAAGTTTAAAACTATTAGTATAGACGACAGGTATTAAGTGCTACAATGCTACTTTTGCGGGAGTAATAAAATATTAATTATGAAAATGGGCAATATGATCAAACGTTTCTTTATCGCCATTGGTGTTATCATCGGGCTATTTCTTTTAACGGCTATTCTGGTGCCCATATTTTTTAAAGACAAAATAATGGCGCTCGTCAAGAAAGAGCTTAACGAGCAGCTTGACGCCACAACAGACTTCAAAGATGTAAACCTTTCCCTGTTCCGTAATTTTCCTCATCTTTCTGTGAGTATAGAAAACCTAAGTATTGTAGGGAAGGAATCTTTCCAAAATGATACCCTGGTTTCTGCAAAAAGCATTGACATCTCACTGGACCTCATGAAAGCCATCAGTGGCACTTACGACATACTCAACATTGGCCTCGTTACCCCCCGCATCCATGCCATAGTGCATACCGATGGCAAAGCCAACTGGAACATCGCTAAGCCTACGCCACCAACGGCTCCCGCTGCACCAAGCAAACCTTTCTCCATGAAGTTGCGCAAATACTCCATAGAAAACGCATACATAGAGTACAACGATGAGCAAGGCAAAATGCACGCGATCATTGAGAACCTCGACCACAGTGGCTCCGGCGACTTCTCCAGCGATGCTTTTACACTGGCTACAAAGACCTCTATTGAAGGTTTGACCTTTATAAATGGAAATATCTCCTACCTCTACAAAGTAAAGACCTCCGCAGACCTTGACCTACAGATAGACAATAAAACGAGCAAATACACTTTCAATACAGAGAAGATACAACTGAACGGGCTGCGCCTTTCCACAAAAGGATTTGTGCAAATGCCCGATACCAACAACATGGTAATGGACATACAATTCAGCACTCCGTCTAATGATTTTAAGGACATTCTTTCGCTGGTGCCCGGCATCTATCAGAATAACTTTAAGGACATAAAAACAACAGGCAAACTAACACTCGCTGGCTTTGTAAAAGGCACTTACAACAAGAAGCAAATGCCGGCATACCAGCTGGCCCTGGGCATACAGGATGGCTCTTTCCAATACCCTGATCTGCCGGAGAAAGTATCAGATATCCAGGTGAAGCTGGACGTGAACAACCCCGATGGCATCACAGACCACGCCATAGTAAACCTCGAAAAATGCCACCTCAGCCTCGGCGCACAACCATTCGATCTCCGGATGCTGATGAAGACCCCTGTTTCCAACCAGTGGGTGGATGCCTCAGCCAAAGGCAGTATAGACCTTTCGCGGGTTCAAAAATTCATGAAGATGGATGCAGGCACTAAGCTGACGGGTATAGTGAACGCAGATGTTTCAGTAAAAGGCTCTATAGCAGCTGCAGAGAAAAAGCAATTTGAGCAGCTGTATGCCGCCGGTACCATAGGGATAAACAACCTTGCATACGCCTCAAAAGACTATCCCGATGGCGTAACCATAGCCAGCCTGCTGCTTACTTTCAATCCAAAAAATGTAACCGTATCTAACCTCAAAGGCGCATACCTCAAAGCCAACTTTACCGGCGAGGGCAGCATAAACAATATGCTCGGCTACTACTTGCACAACGAAGCGCTGAACGGCGCCTTCAACTTCACTGCCGACAATATAGACGTGAACAAATTTATGGGCCCTCCATCCACACAGCCTGAAGCAAAGGCAGCGCCATCTACACAGGCGTTCCAAGTGCCGTCAAATCTGGACGTAGCACTCAATGTTTCTGTAGGCTCTGTGAAGTATGATAATCTGCTACTTACGGGTGTACAGGGCAGCCTTATCATTCGCAACGAGATCGTGAACCTGAAAAGCATAACCGCAAAAGCGCTTGACGGCACTATAAAAATTGACGGATTATATTCAACTAAAACAGACAAGAAAAATCCGGATATCGCTTTCGACTATGACGTAACTAATGTAGATGTGCAAAAAACATTTACCACGATCGACATGGTGAAGAAGATGATGCCTGTTGCTAAATATGTGAACGGCAAGATCACATCTAACCTTAGCATGACCGGCAAAATAGGCCCGGATATGTCGCCGGTAATGAGCTCACTCTCTGGCAAAGGAGATCTGCTGCTGCTGAATGGCGTACTGAGCAATTTCCCCGTGACCGACCAGCTTGCCGATAAGCTGCACCTGTCACAGTTCAAGACAATAACACTTAAAGACACTAAGATATTCTTCACGTTTGAAAACGGCCGTGTAACTGTGCAGCCATACAAGACAAAGATTGGCGACCTGGATGCCGAAATAGCTGGCAGCAATGGTTTTGACCAGACCATAAATTATGGTGTCAACCTCTCTGTTCCCCGCTCGTCAATGGGCAGCGCCGGCAATGCTATGGTGAGCAGCCTTGTAAGCCAGGCCGCAAGCAAGGGTGTCAATGTTAACCCAGGCGATAAAATAAGCCTCGCAATAAAAATAACCGGAACAACTACCAGCCCGAAGATAGAGACCGACCTGAAAAATGTAGTGGGCGATGCCGTGAATAACGTAAAAGAAGAAATAAAAAAAGAAGCGGAAAAGAAAATAGACAGCGTAAAAGCTGTAGTAAAAGATACCGTTAAGGCGCTTAAAACCCAGGTAGTGTCACAGGCAAAAGACGAATTGCAGCGCCAACTGATGGGCGGCAAGAGCGACACCTCCAAAAAGAAAAATGACGTACTGAACGATGTGGGTGATAAGGCTAAAAAAGGATTGAAGGGGCTGTTTAAATAAACCAGAAAAGTCATTAATGAAAGAATACAAAAGTTCCCTTGATGTCGTGGCTCGTGTAGTGCCATGGTTCCTGATTTTTATCGCGGTAATGATCGCAATACCATTATGCCTTAATTTTTCAGCAATGGGCTTCGCCGCTTTACCTGCGGCCGTTTTCGGGCCGGCGCTGATAGTAGCCTTGTATATCGCCATGTATTTGTTGAAAACGCTTTCCATCAGTGTTGACGATTATGCGGTCACTATCAACAGGAAGATGAAACCTGTCACTATTCCGTTCTCTGAGATCAGCTCCATTCGGAAGGTTGCTGATATGAGATTCGCCATCAGAACACTTGGCAATGGCGGCGTATTTGGCTATACCGGCTATTTTTACAAAAAAGGTATCGGCAGCATGTTATGGTATTGCACACAAAGGACCAACTACATGCTCATTGAAAAAACAAACGGCAAAAAGATAGTAATAACGCCGGATGATGCAGATGGTTTTATTAAAGACATGGAACAGGCTCATCCATTGATAGTCATCAATCAGCCTGCATCATAATAATCAATTCGCACGGGCAATAGCCTTCATGATCGTTGGCCATCCACTTATGCCCTCTTTCTTGCCCAGCCGCACTATGACTATATTTTTTTCGGGATACACATAAATGAACTGGCCCAGGAATCCATCTGCATAAAAATCATTGGCCGGCGTTACCTTATTATTTTCATCCCGGTCAAGTGTATGCCACCATTGGTAGGAATAAAAAGTGTTTTTCTTGCCCTTTAAGTCCAGCGATTGTTTCACCCATTTATCAGGCACTACCTGCTTTCCATTCCAGTTGCCATTGTGCAGGTATAGCCTGCCTATTTTTGCAAAATCCTTCGCCCTTGCATTAAAACAGCAAAAGCCCTTCACCTCGCTGTCCTTCTTGCTGTCTATGCTCCACGATGCATCGTACTCAGCGCCTATATTGCGCCATACTTTATCCTCCATATAGTCGGCCAGTGGGTTGTGCACCGCCCGCTCCACGATCATGGCCAGCAACTGAGAATTTACACTTTTGTAATTAAATGCCTGGTCCGGTCCAGTTTCTATCTTTAACTGCTTGATATATTTGCTAAGATTAACGCCGTAATAGTACTTCGCTACATCACCAAACGGGTTTAGATACCCTTCATTGAACCTGATGCCTGAGCGCATATTCAGCAAGTCCTCGATCGTTATTTTTTCAAACCCGGGAGTGTTCAATTCAGGCAGGTATTTTGTGATCGGCTCATGCACATCTTTTATTGCCCCTTCTTCTATAGCTATCCCCAGCAACATAGATACAAATGACTTAGCCATAGAGAAAGACGGAACAATTGACGACTCCTTGTAGCCCTGCCCATAATATTGATACAGCACCGTATCATTCCTGATAACAATAAAGGCTACCGTCTTTGTTTTATCCAGAAATGGCCTGAAACTATATTCCGTCTTTTTCACCGTGATCCTTGAAGGCAGTTTCACCGAATCACGCTCGTCCTTATTTGAAAAAAGAAAAGGCTTGCCCTGCTTGTTGATATCTACCTTCGGAAATTTTTTATAATCCCGTATGTCTGCAAAATTGTAGATAAAAAAACGTGCAACATGGCAGGAGCAAACCACGCTCATGCCAAATAGGAAAATCCAAAAACGAAAACTGCGTGCTATCATTCAGGAAGTTTAAAATGCGGGTTATAAATAACGCCAAAAGGATTGCCCCATGGGTCCCTAACTGCGGCAACCATTATACCATCACCCACATCCATCGGCTGTTCAAGTTCGGTTGCTCCGTTCGCCAAAAGGTCAGCCCATGCCGCATTAACATTATCCACACCCCAGTAGGTGATAACATTTGCAGCGTCGGATCCTTCTGCACTTCCTTCGGGCTGCAGGCCCAGCTCATAGCCAGCTACATTAAAGCCCACATAAAACGGCTCGTTAAAATAAGGCGCTATGCCAAGCGCTTTGCTGTACCATTCTTTTGCTTTGTCGAGGTCGCTTACTTTGATACCTACGGTCCGAAGGCCTTTAAGATTTATTGCCATGTTTGCAAATTAAAAAAGTAAAAATAAAAAGTAAAAAACCACCTCTTATCTATCTACCGGCGGGTATGTTTACAGGCGCCATCAATTCCCTGATGTACTTCACCGGCGCACTCCCATAGCTCAGGAATTGCTCATGAAATTTTTTCAGGTTGAATTTAGCGCCCATTGATTCTTTCAGGCTCTGCCGCAGATCGTATATCTCTGTATAGCCTGTAAAATAGCAATCCAGCTGCACCTGTGTCACCGATACCCGGTTCCACTTGCCCTCGGCCTCGGCCTGTTGTTGAAAGGCTTCATTGACCAACAGGTTCATTGCTTCTTCCTTACTCATGTTTTTAGTATGCACGCTATAATCGAGAATAGTATTGCAGGTGCTGCGCAGGTTCCATTTATAATACATCAGCCACATTTCAGGGGAGGCTTCGGTGGAGTTAACGCCGCGATCGCCATCATAGCCATTCTCCAGCATCATGCGCTCTCCATACACCGCCCATCCCTCTATCATCGCATTGTTGCCAAGTATTGACTTTATAATGCTCGGTGACTGGTTGGCATAAACCAGTTGCGTATAGTGCCCCGGTATGGCCTCATGAATGTTCAGTATCTGCAGTATGTAGTGATTGTATTCCCGCAGGTAGCTTTCTGCCTTGTCCTTGTCCCACCCGCTGAGGCTGCCAACGTTGTAGTAGGTGTTGCCGTTCTTATCATAAGGGCCGGGGGCGTTTATAGATGCACCTGCCACACCTGCCATGTATGCCGGTTCCTTGCGCACTACCAGCGGCTTGGATGGGTCTATATAGATCAGGTCTTTGTTCTTGATAAACGCTACAAGCTCGGGTAACTGATGTTCTATCGCCGCCTGGAAAGAATCCGGTTGCGTATGGTTCAGCGAAAGTACATCTATCATCTGCCTGATGGCCAGCGACCTGTCACCTGGAATAGGCTTGCCTGCCATGTATTTTGGCCATAGCTTAGTGGTAATGTCGTGCATCTTTACCAGTAGCTCATCTTTATGCTCCAGCGCCTTTTTATAGATCTGCTCGGCAGTATAGCCTGATTGAATCTCGTACTGAAATTTTTTCGCGTACAATTCTGAACCAAGCCGGAAGCTACGTGGGTTGGCGTTTGGAAGTTTACCCAGCCACGAGGTATAACGCTTTATCGCCGACACAACCTGTATGGCCCGCTCCTTTATTGCCGCCTGCTCAGTATCCCGCAACGTAGATTTTTTAAGCGCCTCATTAAGATCATCTGTAAACACCGAAAGCCCGCCAGAGTTTTGCTCCATGGCAAGCGTGGTATGCTCCTTTGTAGGGTTTTTAATATTGTGCTTTGCTGCGCTATAGTAGTCCGATACCGCGTCCATCCTGGTATAAAAATTACGAAGCCGGGTGTTGATATCTGCATAATCATTGCCCAGCATATTTGCGAAGCTCTCCGATACATTATACGAAGCCGGGTTCCATTCATAGGCCTTCTCTTCATTGATCCCCCACTGTGCATATTTCAGCTGGTTCTCAATAAGGTGATAGTCTATCTTATTCAGGTCCGACAGTTCCGCGAGCTTGAATTTTTTAAGTGAATCCAGCTCCGCTTTGCAAAAAGTAAGCTCCCTGTTTCGCGACGCCTCATCTGGTATCACCAGCACCGAGTCATACTTATGGTAACCCACACTGCTGGCCCATCCTGGATAAACCTTCCACAATTCCAGTACAAAATTTTCTTTGTAGTTATCGAAGCGGGCATCCATACCAGCCGGCATCTTCGCATTTGTTGTATCCATGCAAACCAGTATAAAAAAGCCAAGAAGAATTGCTATTCTGTTCATCATACGTTTCCTTTAAAACACAAACATACCATTTCTTAATTTTTAAATGGGCATCGTGTACATTTATACAATATGAGCAAAATAATTGCATTCTTAAAAAAGAAAGACCTCTACCTCGGCATTGTGCGATATGCATTGGCCGGCGAAATGATGGGGTATGGCCTTCTAAAAGCCATCGGGCTGCAAGCTGTTTTTGTATTCCCGTTTTCCGGCTGGCAGCACCCCTTAGAGGCCGCCACAGGCAGTCAATTGCTTTGGGCGTTCATTGGGTACGCGCCTTGGTTCCGTATACTGCTTGGGCTTTTTGAATTTATACCGTCGGTTTTGCTATTGTTCAGGCGAACAACCCTTTTAGGCGCTATATTACTATTTCCGATGACGCTTAGTGTATTCCTCATAAACCAGGCTTTGAACCTTTGGCCGTATACACGGTGGCTTACCGCAGGCCTCTTTCTTATGAACTGCATCATCTTTTTGTTTGAATGGAAAAAACTGGCCGATGGGATCAGGATAGTGGTTGGTGTTGGCGCCCGTTTAAAAGGAAGGTTGTCTGAAACAATTATTAATGTCGTTTTAGTGGGCCTGTTTTTATTCGTTGGGCCCCGCTATTACTATTAACCTGAGTTCGGGATAAGAAAATGTGGAAAAGAAGTTGTTTAAAAGCAAAAAGCGGAATGATTTTTGATGTATAAGTAATTGACTAAAAAACAATTACACCAAATGAGCACTCCACTTTTCAAAGATAAAGTTAC
>CAIRTW010000260.1 GCA_903881585.1 uncultured Bacteroidota bacterium
AAACCAAAGTTCAATATTAAGAAAGGCGACAACGTGGTTGTTATTGCCGGCGACGACAAGGACCGCACGAAGCCCCGCAAGGTGCTTTCTGTGAACCCGACCGATGGTAAAGTGCTGATAGAAGGTGTGAACCTTGTAACAAAGCACCTGAAGCCAAACGCCCAGAACCCACAGGGTGGGATAGTGCAGGAAGAAGCTTACATAGCCATCTCTAACGTGATGTTGTGGGACGCTAAAGCCAAAGCTCCTTCCCGTGTTAAGCGCGAGCGCACTGAAACAGGTTTTTCACGTATTTCTAAAACTTCAGGAGAAGTAATTATATAATAAAATGGCAACGACAACAACATACTCCCCAAGTATACTCAAAAACTACAGGGATGAAGTAGTGCCCGCGCTGATGAATCAATTCGGGTATAAATCAGTAATGCAGTGCCCACGCCTGGTAAAGATATGTCTGAACCAGGGTGTGAAGGGATCAACTTCTGACAAGAAGATGATAGACGATGCGGTGAATGAAATGACACTGGTTACCGGCCAGAAGGCCATACCTACAATGTCGAAGAAAGACATCTCTAACTTCAAGCTGCGTAAGAACATGCCTATCGGCTGTCGTGTTACGCTGCGCCATGTGAAGATGTTTGAATTCCTCGATCGTTTCGTTTCCGTTTCGCTGCCACGTGTGCGCGATTTCAAAGGTATCAGCGAGAAATCGTTCGATGGCCGCGGCAACTATACAATGGGTATTACCGAGCAGATCATCTACCCGGAAATAAACATCGATAAGCTTCCACGTATCAGCGGTATGGATATCACTTTCGTGACTACTGCCAAGACTAACGAAGAAGCGTATGCGCTGCTGAAGGAAATGGGCATGCCATTCACAAACATGGAAAAAACAGGCAAATAATTTATAACGGTCTGTAGCCGCTGGTCTTACGACTTACGACTTATGACTTACGACTAAAACAAACTATGGCAAAAGAATCAGTAAAAGCCCGCCAGCGTAAACGCGAACAAATGGTAGCCAAGTATGCTGTAAAGCGTGCTGCCCTGAAAGAAGCCGGAGATTATGCCGCTTTGGATAAGCTTCCGAAAAACTCTTCAGCAGTACGTCTCAGAAACCGTTGCCAGCTTACCGGCCGTCCAAGAGGTTACCTCAGGTACTTCGGCGTATGCCGCAATGTGTTCCGTGATATGGCTCTGGATGGTAAGATACCAGGTGTTCGTAAAGCAAGCTGGTAGTATTCGCGAAAGCGAGATAACGTTTCAAAGTCATCCTGTACGAACTGGATGATACTCGTAACAAATTCATTTACTAAACTCAATTAAAAAAATGGTAACAGATCCAATAGCAGACTTCCTGACCCGCATCCGTAACGCGCAGATGGCCCGCCATCGTATTGTTGAAATACCTGCTTCAAATGTGAAGAAGCGTATCACCGAAATACTCTACGAAAAAGGCTATATTCTGAAGTATAAGTTCGAAGATGACAGCAAGCAGGGCCTTATCAAAATAGCATTGAAATATGATGCCCAGACTAAAGAACCTGCAATCAGGTCTTTGGAGCGCATAAGCCGCCCGGGTCTTCGTCAGTATGCTAAGCCAGCCGATATCCGCCGTGTGCAGAATGGCCTGGGTGTAGCGATAGTATCTACTTCCAAAGGTGTAATGACCGACAAGGAAGCCCGCACACAGAATGTAGGCGGTGAGGTATTATGTCACATCAGTTAATTAGGAGACTACAACCATGTCAAGAATAGGAAAGCTACCGATTGCAATACCCGCTGGCGTGCAGATTTCTGTCTCCGCGACCAATCTGGTAACTGTAAAGGGGAAATTGGGCCAGTTGCAACAGCAAGTCGACCCGAAAATCACATTGAAGATTGAAGCTGATACGCTTACCATCGAGCGGCATTCCGAGGAAAGGGATGACCGGGCCAAACATGGCCTCTACCGTTCCCTGATATTCAATATGGTAAAAGGAGTTTCTGAAGGATTTACAACAGTACAGGAATTGGTTGGTGTAGGATACAAAGCAACAGGCACCGGACAACTACTCGAACTGGCACTTGGTTTTTCACACAATATCCTGCTGGAGCTTCCGGAGGCTATTCATGTGGAGACGACCGCTGTTAAGGGAAAG
>CAIRTW010000261.1 GCA_903881585.1 uncultured Bacteroidota bacterium
TACTCTAAAGACCTTCCCCGGAAATATTCAATTCCCAGCCCGTTCCCGCCCCTTGCTGCCATCAGATCACTGGAGCTGCCCAACATATCGCCCCGCACATTTGCAGCCTAATTTATAGCCCTTTGAGAATTGTATGCGTCATAGATATTCCACACCCAAAGGCATATTAATAAAATAACACCCGGCAATAGTGGCCCATCCTGCTGCTGCTTCATCATTGAATCCAGTAGCCCACCTAAAAAGAATAAAAGCACAAACGCCAAAGCGAAGATAGCCGCAGCCTTACCAAATTGTTTCTTGACAAGCTGCCCCAGCCCAGGCACCACGAAAGAAAGCAAAGCTGGTAATGAATAAGTAGTTTTCATAAATTAGGCTTGAATAGTGGCAAAATATTTCAGAAACAAAATGCCGAAAATCCCAATTGCAGGTGAAAACCTTGCTTGAAAATCCCCGGCACTTATAACGCAAATATAAATAAAAAATGGTTAAATGCCCTCGCCAAGTGCCTCAAGCCCTCGCAGTATCATTTAACCATTATCGGGTTAAGCCCTCGCATGTTGACAGCAAAGTCACTACAGTATCTTTACCCGGTGGTGCACTGACCCGTAAGTCAATCCATTGCAAATATACAATATTCTTAAAAAAAATGGTTAAAAGCCCTCGCCAATGGCAACAAGCCACCGCAGTATCTTTTAACCATTATTGGTGCACCGGTCATATAGACCGATCCGCTACAAATATACAATTTTCCGCAATAAAAAAAACCGGGCAGAAATTCCACCCGGCTTTTGGCCTGCATCATGGTTCGCCCTATATATTGTTATTATCAAATGGCAAATTCGGGAACGGATTGTTTGTATTGTGTATTACAGGCCGTATTTTCCCGCTTTCAATATTTATACTGGTTATGCCACTTTCGATCAGCTCTACGATTCTATCCGCCGCAATATCAGTTGTAGGCACGTTGCAAATGTATTGTTCAAGTGAAAGCTCTTTAAAGGCGTCAGCAACCTTTTGCAAAAATGTATAGATAGCCTGCCCCTTATCTGTGTTCGCATATACATTGCCAGCCCGGTCTATGTCCTTTTGTACATCGTCCGAAAATTGCAGTGCGCCTTTATCGTCAATAACTAATAGAGTTTTTACATCGTTTACGCCAAACCTTACATGGCTCGGCGTATTCGGAGCAAATCCACCCAAACATTTTTTACTACAAAGGTCTATTCCGGCCAGCAGCTCATTATAACCCGTTGGCTTGGTCAGCATTTCCATTGCCTTGCTTCTGTTAATTGGCAGGTGGTTTGCTTCCGCTTCATTTCCCGCTTTCAGGTGCATTTGCTTATTCCCGGTCAGCTTGTCATACAGAAACTTCTCTGTATCGTTAAACAGGCCATGCAGGTCATCCCCGGCCAAAGGCGGTAAACCCGTTGTATTATACAGGTCTATGACCTTTTGCACTTCATTTTTTGCACTGTTCCAGTTGGCAGCGTAGCTGGTTGCAAGGTGTGCAAGCGTTGCACTGCCTCTATGCCTTCGCTCAATATCCTTGTATGGAATTTTTTAAATGATACTTTGGAGGTGTCCCCGGTGAAGTGTCTCGGTATCACCTTGCAGTAAGCGGCAAAGAATATTTCAAGGCTGCAAGAAAAGCGTTTATAGTTTTCGGTTATCCATACCCACACAGCCCACTTTATGGCATACTCAGTTATCTTTTCTGTCTTTAGGTTGGGGTACAGCTCTTTTATTTTGTTGTAGTATAACGGATATTCGTTTTTGGCGGTGAACATGCTGCTATATACCTCGCTGCTCTTGCCCTGGTCCGGGTTGTGTTGCCTCGCCTGCTGGTCACGCTGCTTTATCTGTTCCGCTATTTGCGTCACCACTTCATCCGGTGGAAAATATTTGTGCCTGTCCGGTATCGTGCATATGTCTATGTAAATGCCATCGTGCCGCGTCTCGCAGTTCCATAAATAAGGAACATCATTATACTTGCTCTTTTGCTTTCTGAAAAAGCTATCTAAAATTTTGCCCTCGGCTATCTCAAGGACTACTTTTTTAAGAAGGAATAAACTTTTGGCCTTGGTAGTTTTCCTCCGCACAGTCAGCGACTGTGAAAATAATTGTGTTTGCAGCATCACCCCTTATTTTTTTGTTTACAATAGCCCCAGCAGGCTTTATTCTATTTTTTCAACTTCATTGCTTTTTTTCGTCTCCGTTCCATCAGTGCCAACTTCCTTTTTTCATTTTTCCGCGCTTGTTTTAGCCGCCCGTTTAGTTCAGCCATATACACCTCTATCTCGGCATACACTTCGTCTTTCTTGATAAAGGATTGTTGATGTTCTTTTAAGAACCATATCAAACCTTCAATTGCCTTTGCATTTTCGCAAAGCCCCCGCAGTACATTGTTTAGTGTTGTCCGGCAAACACGGAACTTTTTAATAATGTCCCTTTTGCCATATTGCCAGATCACCGGGTGTAACTCAGGTATTTTTCCCATATTAGTTGGCCAGCGCCATCGAATTGTGATTAATTGATTCGTCCCGGTTCCTTAATTCCAACAAATACCTGTCTATTTCGTCCAATACCTTTCTATTACGGGATTTTCCGTTAACTACTCGGCTCACTGTATAAATACTTTTTTGTGAGCGTGTTGCAATGTCAGACAAGCCCCCATGAGGGATTGCAGCTTTAATTTGATTTTGTTTCTTTATCGCGGTTTGCATACTTTTAAGCAAGTTTTAAGCAAAAATATAACCTTGCGTGAATTTTTATCACTTATAATGATATAAATATTTTCTAAATGGAAAGTACCGTTAATAGCCGTTTGAAAGAAGTAAGGCAAAAACTGGGTTACACCCAAAAGGAAATGTCCGAGTTGCTGCAAGTCAAGCAGTCATACTATTCAGAAGTTGAAAATGGTAAAAGAGAGGTGACTGGAA
>CAIRTW010000262.1 GCA_903881585.1 uncultured Bacteroidota bacterium
TCATGGCTTTTTGGAACAACAAGAACCGACTTTATTGATTGTCAGAAAAATTTTGTGCAAAACTTACCTCTCAAACCACCATCTGTCTATTTTTCAACATCATTGTGGATTGGCATGGCTATTTTAATGCGTTTGCCCTGATACTTGATGAAAGAGTTCGCTCAATAACATTAATTTTGTCCATCGTTTTATTGAGTATAGATAATGATCAAGTACCTTTTTTCTGTCCTATTATTAGTAGTCTTTTTTTCTTCCTGCAAGAAAAAGCCGGAAGATGTTGTTACTGATGTAAACAAGACCTGTGAAAAAATAAACAAGCAGCTGAAGGACAATACTTCAAAGCGGGTAGATGACCTGAGCTCGAAAGCTCCAGGTTCTATAACAGGCTACTACCGGGAGGCTGAGGTAAGAAAGGTTTATGCCGAGCACTATACCGATACCAACAGGGTCTTTGATGAGTATTATTTTGACGATGGCATGCTGATATTTGTGATGGAGCAGAACTTTAAATACAACAAGCCGAACACCTACACCGAAGAAAGGGCCAAAGCCAATAACGACAGTGTGTGGTATGATGATAAGAAAACCCGGCTGGAGGTGACGCGTTTTTACCTAAATAAAAATAGCCTAGTAAAATGGACATTGCCCGGCAATAAAGAGGTGCTGCCTTCAAGCTCGGAATTTATAGAGAAAGAACCGATGCTATGGGCCGAGGCTGCATTGCTTATAAAGGAACTGAAAGAGGAAAACTAAAAAAGACGAACGTTAAACTTGAAATTTTCTACTTTAGACTGATTAAACCATGAACGAAGCCTTATTCCAATTCATATGGCAATATAGCCTGTACCAGCCTGGTGGCTTGCAAACCGTGAGTGGCGAGCCGCTTACGGTTGTTTATTGCGGCAAGATGAATCGTGATGCGGGGCCGGATTTCCTGGAGGGGAAAGTAAAGATTGGGAAGACAACGCTGGTAGGCAATATAGAATTGCACGTGAAGAGCAGCGACTGGCTGCGGCATGGGCATCAGAATGATGCGGCTTACCAACACCTGGCGCTGCATGTGGTTTATGAAAATGATGTGGCTGATGTTGCAGGGAATGCGCCGGTGCTGGAGTTGAAGAACCATATTCCGGGGCATGTTATAGCCCACTATGCGGGGTTAATGCAGGCTACGCAAAAACTACCCTGTGCAGGTCAGCACCAGCAGGTTAAGTCCATAACTAAAGAGGGCTGGCTGAGCAGGCTGCTTGCGGAGCGGTGGGAGCAAAAGCTCGCCGACTGGAACATGCTACTTGAAAACTCTGCGGAGGACTGGCGAAACCTGCTCTACTGGCGCATGGCGGCTAATTTCGGGTTTAAGACAAACGCAACTCCCTTCCTGATGCTGGCGCAATCATTGCCACTGAATATACCTACTCGTCATAAGGATAACCTGGTGCAACTGGAAGCCTTATTCTTCGGGCAGGCAGGTATGCTGGATGATGATTTTAAAGACGACTATCCGCGCGAACTGCAACGGGAGTATGACTATCTAAAAAAGAAATACCAGTTGAAGCCGGTTACGCAGCATCTGTGGAAATTCCTGCGGATGCGCCCGGCGAACTTTCCTACTGTGCGCATAGCACAGTTTGCCGCGCTGGTGCATAAGTCCATCCATTTGTTTTCGCAGATCATAGAGACGCATTCTGTGAAAGAGATAGAGGCGTTACTTGATGTAAAAGCAAGCAGCTATTGGGATACCCACTTCCAGTTTGATGCGGCGCAGAAACAGGTATCGCCAAAGGCATTGGGTAAAACTTCTGTGCAGAATATCATTATCAATACTATAGCACCAATACAGTTCCTGTATGCTGCCCGGCAGGACACACATAAACTACAGGAGCGCTCACTGCAACTACTGGAAGTCGTGCCAGCCGAAGTAAACAACATAACCCGCCTTTGGGAAGACAATGGCTGGCTGGCTGAAAACGCTGCACAGTCTCAGGCATTGCTACAGTTGTATAATAACTACTGCTCCTCGAAGCGTTGTTTGGAGTGTAGTGTAGGGTTGAATATTATTCGTTCAGCAACTACTGTTTAAATAAGGAAAGCCCCTTTAGGGGTTTGGGGGTTCCTACACTGGCCAGTTAAATATAATCGTCCGCTTGCAGTCCGGGTGCAGGCTTTGATGCACGGGGCATGTCGTGGCTATTTGTTCCAGTCTTTTCTTTTCATCATCGGTATATGGGCCTGACTTCGGGAAGTCGATAGTAACGATGATCTCGCCTATTTTGCGCGGGCTTGAGGTCATTATCTTTTCGATGCTGCATTCTGCGCCTATTATATTTATGGACGGCGCTAGTATGGCTATCGTGGTCACTATGCAAGATGCGAGTGCGGTGGCTACAAGATCGGTAGGGGAGAAGCGGTCGCCTTTGCCGTGGTTATCTGTAGGCGCATCAGTTTCTATGGTGTTGCCGGAGCGGATGTGGGTGGCTGTTGTGCGCAGGTCGCCGTTGTAAACTACTTTGCTGGTCATGGCAATGATTTTTGTTAAATTTACGAAGTAAATCGCTGTGAAAATCGGCGGATGTATTGCATATTAGATATTATTCGTAATTTACGCTAGTATAAGTATGATGAAGGCTATCACCACCGGGCTGTTATTGACACTTTGCAGTATTTCTGCGTCCCGTGGGTATGCCCAGTCGGCATCAAAGTCTGCTGATACCAGCAAGCACCCGATGCAGGTGCGGCAGAATCCTAACGCTAATAAAGGCCCCAAAGGTATTACACGAGAACTTAGTGCAGGCATACGGCTAAACACCGATGGCTGGAGCGCATTTGTGGACCTGGGCAAGGTAAAACCACTGGACCTGAAGCGCAGGGACATGTTTTATAAAGTAAGGCTGTTCCAGCTGGAAGTAACCGAAAAGAAAGACCCGCGGGAGGAGAAGATCACAGCGGCGATCGCAGGTCCTACCAGCAGCTCTACGAAATACATTTACGGAAAAATAAATAATTTTTATGGGCTTAAGTTAGGTATCGGCACTATGAGAATGATAGCCGGTAAGCCTGATCCGGGCGCTGTCTCCATTCACTGGCTGAATGTGATCGGGGTATCCCTGGGAATGCTGAAACCCTATTACCTCGATGTATTGAGCGATCCGGATGCTATAAAATATTCTGAGGCGACTTCGGCCGCTTTTCTGAACAAACAAGAGATAGAGGGTGGGGCAGGATTCAGTAAGGGCCTCAGTGAAATGCAGTTCATCCCCGGCGGGCATTTCAAATCTGCGCTGCATTTCGATTTTTCTGCCAACCGGAAGAATGTGATCGGAGCAGAGGCCGGTGTAAACATCGAGTATTATGCGCAACCCATAGCGCTTATTGCCAACCAGAGCGGCAATCCCTACTTTGTGGATATGTATGTTTCCTTCCAGTTTGGCCGCAGGTGGTAGTCGACTCATTTGAGTTAATACTCAATTTTATTAGTCTCCCAACAATCAATTAATGTTGTATTGTTACCTTATTGTTGTAGCTCAATGTAATCCTAATGCTGATAATGTACACACCTGTTCAAAGCAGATGTCAATAACTAGTCGAGCCTCAAAAAGTCTGTAAGCATTGCTGTTATTGAGTATTGTTAGGAAAAAGGGCGAAAAAAGTTGCAGGGTATTTGCAAAATCGATAAAAACCTTGCAATTTTCAGTATGCTATCTGCGTCCAAAAAGCCAAGTCCACAACTGGGAATGTTTACCGGTCTTGTTGATCAACTTGACCAAAAACA
>CAIRTW010000263.1 GCA_903881585.1 uncultured Bacteroidota bacterium
AATGGTAAGTATAATTTTCATCGGATGCAACTTGCAGCCGGGAGAATGCAGCAACTGATAGAAGATCTGTTGTCTTTCTCCCGCATCAGCACTACCGATCATGAGTTTGAAAAAACTGACCTGGCCGTAATTGTGGAAGACATAAAAACCGATTTAAAAGATACCATCCAGGAGAAACATGCTACAATAGAAGCCCACGACATGTGTATGGCAAACATTATCCCCTTCCAGTTTCGCCAGCTTATGTACAACCTGATAAGTAATGCCCTCAAATTTTCACATCCCGACAGGCCCTCACACATACTAATAACCAGCGCAATCGTAAAAGGCAACAAACTGGACAATGAGAAGCTTTCTCAGGAAAAAAAATATTGCCACATCGTTGTAAAAGATAATGGCATTGGTTTTGAACCTGAATTCAGCGAACGGATCTTTGAAGTGTTCCAGAAGCTTCATGGTAAAGAAATATACGCCGGCACAGGCATCGGTCTTGCTATTGTGAAAAAAATAGTAGAAAACCACAATGGGATTGTCACCGCAACAAGCGAATTAAATCAAGGAGCAACATTTGATATTTATATTCCTGCGACATAAATAACTAGCTTTTAATCATCATCTTTGTCTGATTAAAAATACCAAAAACTGCTTATCGTGAACAAGAACGGACCAATTTTAATAATAGAAGATGATACTGACGATCAGGAGTTTATTCAGGCTGCCTATCAAAAACTGGACCATTCCAATGAACTGGTTTTTTTAAATAGTGGTGAAATAGCTATTCAATATCTTATGGAAATGACAAAGATCCCGTTTCTTATCATCTCCGACCTGAATATGCCCAAAATTAACGGCATAGAGTTACGTGCGCGAGTGCGGCAGAATGAAGCAATAAACATTAAATGCGTTCCATACATCCTATTTTCGACAACCGTCGCTAAAAGCTTTATTGACGACGCCTATGCAATTGGCATACAAGGGTATTTTAAAAAGCCAATAAAGCAAAATGAATTAGTAGCGATCTTAGAGAACATAATTGATTACTGGAAAGTGAGCTATTCACCGGGTATGTATCTGTAATCGTATAATCCCCTGCCCCCTAACCTGCCGGCCGGCAGACAGGAGGGGAGTACTTTATGAATATATTTTCAGCTAAGAATCTCTACTCAAAAATAGACCAACTCAAAAGCATTCCCTTGCTTATCATTTTTGGTTCAGCTAAATACATGATTCCCCTCCTGTGCCGGCAGGTTGGGGGTCAGGGGTTTTTGGTTTTTTTCGTAACTTGCCTTATGTTTTCAAGATTCTTTAATCGAAAGAAAAACGAGAATGCCGAATATGAGCTACCGGTACCGCAGAATGCAAGCTGGGCTTTTTTAGGAGCAGATATGCACTCGCATTTCTTACCGGGCATTGATGATGGCGCTAAAACTATTGAGGACAGTCTCACCCTGCTCCGCGCCATGATAGACATGGGTTATAAAAGCATCATTACCACACCCCATGTAATGATAGATTACTACCCCAACACTACCGCGACCATACAGGCAGCCCTGCAAAAAGTTCAGGATGCACTCAAAGAGAACAACATAGAGCTATCCATCAAAGCTGCGGCCGAATATTATATCGACGAACATTTTATCTCCCTGCTCGACAATAATGAGCCGCTGCTCACTATCCGCGAAAACGAGGTGCTGGTAGAGTTTTCCATGCTCTATGAACCGCCGATGCTCTCCGATGTTATTTTTAAGCTGCAAAGTTCAGGTTACCGGCCCATAATAGCTCACCCGGAGCGCTACCTGTTTTTTCATCGCGACTTTAACCGGTTCCGGGAGCTGAAAGACCGTGGCTGCATGTTGCAGCTGAATATGCTTTCCATTGCAGGCTACTACGGGCATAATATAAAACAGGTGGCCGACCAGCTCATGCAAAAAGGTATGTATGACTATTGCGGCAGCGATATGCACCACGAAAAACATGCCGGTGTGCTGAAAATGATGGCTGGCACCCGCGATTATCATAAATTCGCAGGCTATCCTTTCTTAAATTCAAGATTGTGCTTCTAAGCTCTCGAGGGAGCGCATATTTTTTATACTTTTGTGCCCCTGTATGCTCAAGGTGTGCAAAACTGCGCCGCACGGGTAAAGACTAAGGTTCCATGGAAAACAGATCATTTAATATTGCGGTTATCGGGCTTGGATATGTGGGGTTGCCCCTGGCTGTGGAGTTCAGCAAGTATTACCCTGTTGTTGGTTTCGATATTAATAAAAAACGTGTCGGTGAGCTGCAAAACGGCATCGATTTCACTTTAGAAATAGAGGAGCCGTTGCTCAAACAGGTTACCCTGGGCAAGCCGGCCGCAGGGGCAAAAGGGCTGTACTGTACCGATAACACACAGGACATCAGCGCTTGCAATATATATATCATTACTGTTCCTACGCCTGTTGACAAAAATAACCGTCCCGACCTCGGCCCGTTGTACAAAGCCAGCGAAACCGTGGGCAAAGCGCTGAAGAAGGGAGATATAGTTATATATGAATCAACGGTTTTCCCCGGCGCTACTGAAGATGAGTGTGTACCCGTACTGGAGCGTGTGTCGGGAATGGTTTTCAATACTGATTTTTATTGCGGTTATTCACCAGAGCGCATCAATCCCGGTGATAAACTGCATACTGTTTCCAAAATAAAGAAAATTACTTCCGGCTCTACCCCTGATTCGGCTGAAACCATAGATGGTCTCTACCGGTCTATAATCACCGCAGGCACACACAAGGCAACAAGCATAAAAGTTGCCGAGGCTGCAAAAGTCATCGAAAATTCACAGCGCGATATCAATATCGCATTTGTGAACGAGCTGGCCAAAATATTTAACCGGCTCGGTATAGATACCCACGAAGTATTAGAGGCATCTGCAACAAAATGGAACTTTCTGCCTTTCAAACCCGGACTTGTGGGTGGCCACTGCATAGGTGTTGACCCCTACTACCTGGCGCAAAAAGCACAGCAGGCGGGCTACCACCCGGAGATCATACTGGCCGGCCGGCGGCTCAACGATGGCATGGGTATATACATAGCCGGCGAGATCGTGAAGCTGATGATCAAAAATGACCTCGTAGTTAAGGGCGCAAATGTGCTGCTGCTGGGTATCACCTTTAAGGAAAATTGCCCCGATGTAAGAAACACGCGTGTTGTGGACATCATCATGGAGTTGGCCTCATATGGAATTGAATTAACCATATATGACCCCTGGGCTAACCCTGCCGATGTGGCACATGAATACGGTATCGAAGTAATATCGGTACTTCCGGAAGGCAAACTCTATGATTCCCTTGTCTTAGCAGTAGCCCATACCGATTTTATAAATATTAACTGGCGGGAGAAGGTCAAACCCGGGGCTATTATTTATGATGTAAAAGGGTGCCTGGGGAAAAACATGATAGACGCAAGGCTATAATTTCCCCGCGTCCGAACTGGCCTAAAATTCCGTTATTTAAATACTAAAGCCCATCTCTTATTTTTTATTTTTACCTTATTTTAGACT
>CAIRTW010000264.1 GCA_903881585.1 uncultured Bacteroidota bacterium
GGTGTAATTGTTTTTTAGTCAATTACTTATACATCAAAAATCATTCCGCTTTTTGCTTTTAAACAACTTCTTTTCCACATTTTCTTATCCCGAACTCAGGTTATAAACAAAAGGAGCTTTTACAACTTCCCTCTCATGCTTTGTCTTAGCTTAGTTAAAAGAAATTTTATGTCAAAACCTTTCATCGAAAAAACAAACACTAGTATTTCAGTTTTCGCCTTAATAATAGCAGGATTAGCTCTTTATTTTTCTTATTATTCATATAGTAAATCAAAAGAAGAAAGAGTATCTATATTAGTAAAACAGATAAATGACAACTATACTACAAAAGTTCATTCTTTAGATAAATTTGCAGTTGTTCCTTTTTTCTGGGAAATTACCATTTCTAATAACAGCGATAAGACGATATCAATTATTGATGCTGGAGTCAAAGCTAAATATTACAATAACATTATTAGTTACTCAAATATGTATAATGGGGTTTTCACCAGTTTTGATAAACCAGTTGAAATGCCAATTAATTTAATTAGCGGAGAGAGTAAAAAATACTTTATCAATATCGGTATACTTTGTGATACAGTTGCGAGTAGTATTATTCGCAATCATTTTAGTTCATTTGATTCAGATATTGATAAGCAAGGCAAATGGATTAGAATTAACGAGCTAAAAAAATTACTCTCAGAGAATGGGATAGATTTTTATGGCAATCAAGCTAGTGCCCAGTTTGATGGAGAGAAGATTTTAATGTACGAGGTAAATCCTAAACAACAACAAATATTTACCCTGTGTTTTATTACTTCAAATAAAACTGAGGTAAAAAAGGATATTAAGCTATATTCACAGGAATAATTACCTCTTACTTCCTCACCAATTCTCTTGTCCTCCGCAGCAGCCCATGATACTCGCTCCGGGAAAACAAGGCCTGCGCATCACTTAGCTAACTTAAACATTACGTCCTCGCCGGGTCTCTGCCCTTCGCAGGACTCGGCGATACTCGCCTCGCAAAACAACAGGCCTGCGCATCACTTAGCTAACTTAAACATTATCGGCAATGTAAAGTAAACCTTCACGTTTTTTCCATCCCGTTGTCCGGGTGTCCATTTGGGCATATTACTCACTACACGCAATGCTTCTTTATCGCATTCCTCATCTATTCCCTTCGCCAGTTCTACATCGCTCACAGATCCATCTTCATTGATCACAAACTTCACTTTTACCTTACCTGTTATATTATGCAGCCTGGCGTGTTCGGGGTAGTGCAGGCTTTCACCTAAATACGCGCCCAGGTCAAAAGCCGGCTTCGGCATAACATCTGGTGGCCCGTCCTCTTTTTCGTCCCGCTCATCGCCTGCAGCCGGGGCCTTTCCGGCATCACCCTCCGGCGGATAAACCATTGTACCTTTTTCGTCCGTTGCCTGCAGCGAATTGCCGGTTGCCTTCACCAGGTAGGTAAAACTCCCTCCGGTAGCGCCGTACGTTATCTTCAGCACCTTACCGTTCTCAACAACCGATGCAAAATAACGCCCGCTTGTTTCATCGCCCACGTTGAGCCGGTATTTCAGTTTTTTGTCTTTATTCGTTGTGGTCTCATAATAAATGCTGAACGATTTGATCTTATCCCCATCCCCATTCTTATTTTGGACCACCATGAAGAAGCCGTCCGGGTTATTTGGCCTTTCCAGTCTTTTATTGAAAGACTGCACGAGTTCTTTAATTTCCTCCACCCCGTTTTTCTCATCGGCATAGCCGCTCATAGTGGGAAGAAAAAGCAGCAGGAACAATATTATTGCGCGGTTTAGTTTCATGGTTCGATCAAATTCTTTTAATAACAGCCATTCCGCCAACTGGTGCAGAATACTGCGCAAAGATAGAACAGAGAAAGCCGGCAGCAAACCCCGGTTCTTCGGATGTTAGAGCAAACGTATCTGGAACTGACAATAAAGCCGCGGTTCCCGCGAAAGGCGGACAGCTTACCCGGTGATTATGTGCAACAGAGATATGCGAAATAGAATCACGATCGTGATTCTATTTTGTTTTTCGAAATAATGTATTGAAAATCAATTAATTAAGGTTGATGGCAAGAACCTGCAAGGGTGCGATCCAATATGGTCTGATTGCTATGTTCTACTGGAAACCAATCTTAAGGTTGATGAATAGGAAAGACAACGTGTACCGCGCACAAAACCAACCCGCTACCACAAAAGAAATTTACATCATATCCCGCCTGTGGTACATGATGTTACGAAAAACGCACTATCATAAAACAACAATTTTCTCATTCCGTTTTTCGTTACGACCTTTATGGCCGCTAACAAGCATTGCCGCCCTGAGACAACCTTTCCACCTTTGCAAGCAGCCCTTTCCGGCTCCCGCAAAAAACCGCAGCGATCCCGCAACTTCCCAACCCGAAATTGCGGGAAAAATAATTTTCAGCAACAGGTGCGGGGCCAATCTTAAACTGCGGTGCTGTTACGTTCACCTACATTTCAGGGGCTGTTACCGAAAAGCATTTACCCGCGGCTATCTCATAATGTAGTTTTGGTGAAAATTTATTTTATGAAAAAAAGATGGATGAAGATACCGTTCGTTATTGCGATAGGAGCCATTGCTTTGTTTGCTTTCAGCAGCGCTGTAATGTTCTTGTGGAACCATATTTTACCCGGAGTAGTGCATGTAGGTGCAATAACTTTCTGGCAGGCAGCAGGCATACTGGTGTTGTGCAGGATATTGTTCAGCGGCTTTAAGGGGCGGCATGGCAGGTGGCGCGGCAAGAAGCAAATGTTCGGCCAGTGGCAGGATATGACGCCGGAAGAAAAGGAAATGTTCAAGCAAAGGTTGCATTGTTGCAGGTGCTAGGGTTTGTTTCGGTTTGTAGTGGGAGACGTTGCAGTGCAACGTCTCTACGAGAGCGATGGTGATGGGTGCATGGTCAAAGCATCAGAAAGGGTGGCCGGAGGTGCCGTTGATGAGGGCTTTGCGGACGAAGGGCAGGGCGTTTGCGGTTTTAATGAAAAAGGCTGTTGTGCTGCCCTTGCCGAAATTGCTTTGTACAAACCTGCCGAGTGAGATGCGTTTTGAAAAGGAGGTTTTCCAGGCTGCGGTATAGTTTGTCTCCATTTCGCTGCGGGTGATACGGGATTGCAAAAACTGGTCTGCAAGGGCCGAGGCGGTTTTGGCTGCACGCATGGCCATGCTCATACCGTTGCCACAAAGCGGGGTGATCATGCCGGCGGCATCGCCGAGCAACAGCACATGTTCTTCTACCTGTGCCTTTTTTTCAAAGCTTATGTGTGATATAGTAACAGGCGCGTCGTAAAGGAATGTTGCATTGCTGAATATCTTGTGCAGCCAGTGGTTTTTCATGACGATATCCTGTTCGAGCTTTTTTATGTCGTTGCCGCAGTGGTGGAGGCTGGCGGCGGTAGTGAGGTAGCAGAGGCAGGTCCTCTTGTCTTCCACCTGAGATATGCCACAGTAGCCGCTATCGAAATTGTGGAGCCCAACAACATCTGCAGGCCAGGGGTAGCTGATGTGGTACTTAACGGCAACATAGTTATTAAGTGCGCTTATCTTCTCTGTAATAAAAGGGCGCTGCCACTTTACATCTATGTTGCTGCGCTTGCCCCATGAGCCCAGCACCACTTTTGCTTTATATTCCTGCCCTTTAGCAGTGACCGTAAAGCCATCATTTCCCCACTGTATATTTTCGGCGCGGGTTTTTGTGAGCAGTGTGGCACCGGCGTTTTGTACCAGCTCGGCAAGCATTGCATCCAGCTTATACCTGCTGATGCCGAAGCCACCCTGCGGAAGCGCGGTGTTCAGCTCATTGCCTCGTGTATCGGTAACCTGCAGTTTATTGATGACGGGCAAATTCATGTCGTCAACAGGGATGCCCAGGCTTTGCAGAAAAGGCTTGCTCTCCATGCTTATGTACTCGCCGCATACTTTATGTTTGGGGTAGCTTTCCTTTTCAAGCAGAAGCACTTTGTATTGCCGCCCGGCGAGCAATGTAGCCGCAGAGAGGCCGGCAAGGCCACCACCAACTATGATCACATCGTATGAATTATCACTGCTCATTGTGCACACAAATAAGGAAACGAAAAGCCCATTGCCATTTAATACTGTAGCTGCCTATCCCTGCGCCGGAAAAAATTGCCGCCCAGTCATTTTTTTTGAAGGACCGTTTTACAGATAGCGGTGCATCGTTCTTAACCAGGTAAGACTTTGAAAAAAGCTTTGTAAGCACGCTGATAGAGTGATAGGCCAGGGGATGACGGTGCAGGTCGTTGATAAAAAAACCGACTTTGCTGTTCTCCCTCAGCCAATTGATCTGCGAGATAAGTTCCTCGTTTGTGAAGTGATGGCAAAACAACGAAGAGAAGATAATATCCGGTTTACCGCCGGGCCACTTTACTGTTCTATAGTCGCTGCATATCCACTGTATCTCGGGCGTAGCGCTTTGTGCGTATTTTATGCAGTCGGGCTTGATGTCTATGCCGGTGAGTAAGGCGACCTTTCTTTTTTTGCCAAGATATTTTTGAATGGCGAAGAGATTGTCTCCGCCGCCGCAGCCAATCTCTGCAATAGTTAATGACTGCGCGGCAGGTATTTTCCGAAGAAAAAAATTGACACCGCGCCGGGTGACACTATGGCCTCCCAGCAGTTCGCCAATTGTATTGAGTTCAGACAGATTAATAAGCAGGTCTCCGAACGGGATATTATCTCCGTCCAGCAGTTCTTTTTCGTATGATCTGGTTTTGAGGCTCATACAACAGTCATTATTATACTCTCCATGGTAAGGCCCGGGCCAAATGCCGCTGAGAAAATGTGTGCCCCTTTATCGCCGGAAATTTTCTCCCACATTTCTTTTAGCACGAACAGCACCGTGGCCGAAGACATGTTGCCATATTCCCTGAGTATTTTGTATGAAGTATCCATATCGCCCTCCGTGAGCGACAGTCCTTTGCCAAGCGCCTCCAGTATCCGCTTACCGCCGGGGTGGATGCAGAAGTACTTTATGACTTCCTGTTCGTACCCTGCTTTTGCAATTGCGCGTTCTTTAAGCGGGCCAATATCGGCCTTGAATAATTCGGGAACATCGGCGCCAAGGGTCATTACAAAGCCGTTTGAGGAGAGATTCCAGGACATGCTGCCTTTAGCTTCTTTCAGCACTTCGGAATAAAAACTATCCAGCCGTATGCCGCTGCGGGCATCATCATCGCCGCAGACCAAAACGGCCGCGGAGCCATCGCCAAATAAGAGTGGCGCAGTTATTTCATCGTCTGAGAATGTTTTTTGAAAATGCAGGCTGCACAGCTCGGTGCATACCAGCAGTACCTTTGATGCGGGCTGTGCTGTGACTATATCATTGGCCATTTTCAGCCCATGAATAGCGGCATAGCAACCCATAAAGTTGATAGCAGTGCGGGCAGTGTTGGCCTTAAGGTCGAGAGCCTCCATGAGCTCTAGTTCCAGGCCAGGCGCACTCATGCCGGTGCAGCTTACCGTGATAAGATGGGTGATCTCGCCTTTTTCCACCACGCCATCAATACATTTGGAAGCGCTTTTCAGCGATAGCGGCAATGCATGTGCTTTGAACCACTTCATTCTGTGCTCGAGGTTGGGAAAAGGCTCAAGGTCATGGGAGTGTGGAAAAAACTGCCAGTCGTTGATAGGAAGCGTAAAGTCGGGTATGACAGAATACCGGGTTTCTATACCCGAATGGGAATAGAGGTAATTGAGTATCCTGCTTTCTTTTTCACCGGCTCCGTATGCCCCTTTCATAAACTCAAGAAGGTCTTTCTGCTTATGGATGTGTGCAGGTACTTCGGTTGCTATGGATATTATTTTTGCCAATCAGGTAAAATTTGTGCCTTTTATCTATGCTATATACGGAGCGGAATACAATAAGTTTGCCCTCATAATATTACTTATAAAAAATCATACCTCGGGTGGAGAATGTTTACCGGAGCACTGAAATGGGAAAAAACGCTGATGAGGGCAGCGGGATCAGCTGCTATGGTCGCATACGATCGCCCAATGGCCCTTTATTTTCCTCAGCAGCAATGTATAGGAGCCTGCCACATCACCAGCGCTGCGTTTGAGCGCCCAGGTACCTACGATAAAATAATAGTCGGCAGAAAGGCGCTGCATACTTTTTACCACAGAGGTAAGCGTGCCCATATGGGCCGCATCGGGATAGGCTTCTTTATAGCGTTTCAAGGTGGCCTCATAGCCATATCGTGGGCCGGAAGAACCGATAAACAGCAGGCTATCGCTTTCCCAGTAGCCCTTCATATACCCAGCTACATTGCCTTTGTTCCATTGCGCTACCTGTGCAGATAGCATAGAGGTAATAGCCTGCTCGTCTTTATTTTGAGCAATGCTTTTATAGCTGAAGGAGCTGAGAACAAGGAAGAATAAAGCAATGCGCATAGCCTACTGAACTATCTGGTACCTGTTGAATGTATGATCCCTGAGATACGGAAAACGGATGAGGCAAATGATAAAGATGATGATCCCCATGATCATAAAAAAGTAGCCCGCCCTTCTTTTGCCCCTTGAAACAAGGAGCAGTACAAAGCCGCACACAAACATGGTCATGGCCACAAACATGGATACTATATCTAATCCCATAAGTTACTTTTAGTAGTAAGCATTCCGTATAATGATAGCATAAATTTAGTCATTTTATTTCCTTCTCCTATCTCTAAAAGCAAAAAGTATTAGCTTCAATGCAGGATGCTAAAATAATGAAAAGGATAATTGCGTTCATATTCGTTGTTTTGTTTGCCGGTTTGTTCCTTGTAAGCTGGCTGCCAGGCATTTATGATAAGCCCTGCGGCAAACCCATGGGTATTGTCGGCCAGGTGGGTATGGGTGTAGGCATTGTTGTTCTTTTTCTCGTTCGGGGGAAGAAGGAGATACCTGTTGCACGAAACAACCCGGATGAAACTAATTAACACTTTAATGCCCCTTTCTTTTGTAAATTTGCGTGTTCTTTGCAACCGGGGCCGACTGGTTTTGACAGCAAGGGGCAGGGTATGTAAGCATGTCGTGCGTTGTGTAATTAGCACGTAAATCTGAATACACAAAATCTATAAGGCGAATATTCTTACGCCATGGCTGCCTAATCAGAGATTAGACACCCTTTATAGCCGCCGGGAAGGCTGCCAGTTGCCGTCCCCGCCGCCGAATCAACAAATAACCGGATAGGCTTGTGTTCATCGTGCGCACAGGATGAAAACCATAGCGGGTAAGGAAAAAGTTGGTTCGTCCTGTTCCGGCTGGTTCCCGACAATTAATTCAGGAATACACATGTAGAAAGCTTATTGGGCACTTGTTTGGACGCGGGTTCGACTCCCGCCGGCTCCACATTTCTCCACTTAACCGGGTTCCGCCACCCCCACACCAGGGCAAAAAACGGAACCCTTTTAAGCAGGATAAATGATCACCGATCAGAACTCAAACCCTTATCCATAGGGCATTCTGGCGGCACTTACAACAACCTTTTTTCAATCCTTTTATATACTGGCATATCTATGTTCGGTTTGTTGGCGATACCAATAAC
>CAIRTW010000265.1 GCA_903881585.1 uncultured Bacteroidota bacterium
AATATCTATTGAATACAGAAAAACCAATATTTTTATTTTTACTGCCTGCAAATTTACAAAACGCGGCATATTAATACCTCCATTTTCACGTTATTTCGAAGCTGGGCTCATTTTCTTAGCCCGGTTTGTATATACCATGGAAGCAAATCCACCTAAACGATTGCTTTTTACCTTTTACTTTTTACTTTTGACTCAATATGGCTGTACTACGATTCAGAGTTTTTTGGGAAGATGATGACCAGACCTATCGCGATATAGAGCTGCTGGGCAATCAGACGTTTTTAGACTTTCATAAGTGCATCTTACTGGCTTATGAATTTGACGGCAAACACCCCGCTTCGTTCTATGAAAGTAACGACAAATGGACCTATGGCCGGGAGATAAACTCAGAGGTTTTGGTTAATAAGAAAGACGCCGTGGCTTTGTCTATGCTCAAAACCCCGGTTTCAGCCCTGGTCACCAATCCCGACCAGAAGTTTATTTATGTTTACGACCCGGCCAAAAAATGGACGTTTATGGCGGAGCTTATCGGCGTGAACAAAGAAGAAACCGCCCGCAGGGTCTATCCATTCATACTGCGTAAGGAAGGGATCGCACCTGCCCAATACGGCATTAAAGGCGTGAACCCCGATAAAATAATGGAGATAGAGGAGAAGTATGACCTTGGAGCAGAAGAAATGGCCGAAGGCTTCGGCAACGAAGGCGAAGGTGGAGAAGAAAGCTCAGAAGAAAGTTCAGAAAACATAACCGAAGACCTCGGCGGTGGCTTTGAGGAGTAGCTTGTTTCAACCAAAAAAATATGGACCAGACAACTCATTCCACCTCACCCTCTCCTTCAGAGCGGGCCGGGGAGCGGCTTCTCTACATCATAGCCGGCCCCACAGCCGTAGGCAAAACAGCCATAGCCATACAAGTTGCGCAACAGCTTGGCACCTCCATTATATCTGCTGACAGCCGCCAGTGTTATAGAGAAATGAACATAGGCACAGCAAAGCCTTCCCCTGCCGAAATGCAATCTGTTAAACACTACTTCATCGACGAATTTCCAGTTACTACCCTTCTTAGCGCTGCCGACTACGAATCCCTTGCGCTGGGATACCTGGATGAAATATTTACCACACACAACACCGCCGTTGTTTGCGGCGGCACAGGCCTCTATATTAAGGCTCTTTGTGAGGGGCTGGATGAAATGCCACCCACCGACCCCGTAATAGTGCAGCACATAACCGATGAATACCAGCTGCGCGGCCTTGAATGGCTGCAAGATGCGGTGAAAAAAGAAGACTCCGAATTTTATGACCAGGGAGAGATCGGCAATCCCGCCCGTATGCTGCGCGCACTTACATTTATACGCACTACGGGGCAGAGCATTACCCGGTTTCGCACACAGGTAAAAAAACAAAGGCCATTCCGCATCATAAAAACGGGTCTCGAGCTGCCGCGTGAATTACTGTATGCCCGCATCAACACACGTGTAGATCAAATGATAGAGCAAGGACTGCTGGCAGAGGTAGAAAAACTTCATCCACTCCGCAGCCTCAAAAATCTGCAATCTGTAGGCTATACAGAGCTGTTTGACTATCTCGATGGAAAATGCACAATTGCTGAAGCTATTGACAAAATAAAACAACACACCCGCAACTACGCCAAACGCCAGATAACCTGGTTTAAAAAAGACACAGAGATACACTGGTTCAACGCTGATGATGAGCATGTGGCAGAGAAAATACTGGCACTGAAATAGTGACACACGAGCCTCCGCACTCTTATCATAAAATTTTCCATGCCGTTTTTTTATCGTAATTTGCTTTTTTAATAAGCCGGCACTGCTGGCCCGAAAAGTTATACCCAATGAAAAACAAATTTATACTCTCCTGCAGCTTGTTGCTGATACTAACTATTAACCTCTCCGCACAACAATACAGAAAACATTCGGGCAATAAAACAACATTGGCAGATCCGGGAGAGAACAACTATGATGTGAAATATCTCCGTTTCAACCTCAATGTTACTGACACATCTGTGCATATCAGCGGTGATGTTTCTACCACCGCCATGGCAGTAACCCCTATGAGCTCCTATGTCTTTGAGCTGGACACACTGATGATCATTGACTCCGCCAGTATAGACGGCATTTGGTGCCCGCCACCCACAACTACCGGCGCATTTGTCAGGACATTAACTATGCCATTCACTTTTACCGCAGGCTCAATGTTCACCGCGCAGATATTTTATCATGGCGTACCACCTCCGGGCGGCGGCTTTTTCAACGGGCTTAGTCATGCCGTTTCTGCACATGGCACCAATATGGTTTACACGATCAGCGACCCATGGGTGGCGCTAGACTGGTGGCCGGCAAAACAATCGGTGGATGACAAAATAGACTCGGTGGATATGTTCGTGACCGTTCCGGCGGGGGTTGCAGACGGCAGCAATGGCATACTGGTAAATGTGGATACCAGTTCCACGCCGGGCTTTGCCACTTACCACTGGCAGACCCACTACCCTATTACTTATTACCTTATCTCCATCGCCGTAGCCCGCTATACAGAAGAAAAATACTACCACCATTTTCCAGGCAGTACAGACTCTATGCTCATCCAGAATTTCTTTATCGATACCGCTACATTTTATCCGTCTTACAAAGCTAATTTCGACAGCCTGGGGCTTATCATTGATTATTTTGATTCACTCTATGGCAGGTATCCTTTCTGGCAGGAAAAATACGGCGTGTGCTATACGAACCTGCCCGGAGGCATGGAACACCAGACGATGACCACCATCGGCGTACCCAACACCTACGTAATAGCCCATGAACTTACCCATCAGTGGTTTGGTGATTGTGTAAGTTATGACCTGTGGGGAGATACCTGGCTCAGCGAGGCTTTTGCCACATTTGACGAGCAAATGTTTTACAACCATTTCTGGAGCCCGGCCGCAGGCCTGGCACATCGCCAGTTACTGCTTAACTCTGCGCTCGCTGCTACATGCGGTGAGGTTTTCGTTACCGACACTACAACGGCAAACACTTTATTCTACCAGCCTACTGTCTATAATAAAGGGCAGGGTGTGGTAACTATGCTTCGGTACCTGGCCCCGGAGGACAGCCTGTTTTTCAAAGGGCTCAGCACATATATTCGGACGTACGGTTATGGAAATGCCTCGGTAGCTGATCTGAAATCCGTAATGGAAACCGCATATGGAGGCATGAACCTCGATACTTTCTTCAACCAATGGATCTATGGCAAGGGGTTCCCAATTTATTCTGTGCATTGGAACCAGACCGGATCAAACGTCGTAGTGAGATTAATTCAAACACAGTCCTGCCCTGCAACAACCAACCATTTCAGTACACCACTCGAGCTGGAACTTCATGCTGGCTCACTGGATACGATCGTTAAGGTTTACAACAGCATCGATACTCAATGGTACACGTTCAACTGGTCGCCAACAATGGATACCGTGATGCTGAACCCTGATATCTGGACTGTGTGTAAACAAAACGGCCACGTTATACATGATCCGGAACTGGGCGTAACTACCATCGTACAGGGCAGTTTAAAAGTGTCTCCTAATCCGTCTTCAAACAACTGGCGGGTGGAAGGCATGGCGGAAAATACCGCGCTGACACTGACCGACATGAATGGCCGCACTATCTGGCAAGGCAAAAGCATTAAAGACGCAACAACTATACCTGGTGATAAATTACCTCCCGGAGATTATTTTTTAAAACTAGGAGACAACAACACTGGTAGTATAAAGCTGGTGCATTGGTAAGGATTAGATAGCGTCATGTAATTCCTGTAGCTGAAAGTATATTCCTAAGCAAAGCCCAGGAACAAGGTCCCGATTTTTTATCGGGAGGGGGGTGGGGTTACCGCATCCATCATCACCTTTGTAAACGTTTCCCAAGTGTACTTTTTCTTTTCCTCCAGTATATTTTCATGCAAATGAGGAATTGAATCCGGCTCATAAAATTTCAGGATAGCGCTTGCAATTGACGTGGGGTCTGGTTCTGCCACAAACCCCACCTTGCCATCAGGTACAACCTCTGCAAGTCCGCCCACATTGGTCACCACCATAGGCTTTTCAAAGTGAAAAGCTATTTGGGTGATGCCGCTCTGTGTGGCATGTTTGTAGGGCTGCACCACCAGATCAGCAGCGCTGAAGTAGTAGCGCACTTCACTGTTAGGGATAAAGTCGGTTTTTAAATGCACCCGGCCCCCAAGATTATGGTCAGCTACTATTTGATTATTTTTCGCCTCTACGTCCTTATTATAATACTCTCCTGCAGCTATCAGTTCTATTCCTGCTTTTAGGATACGTTCGTCTGCCATGGCCTCCAGCAACCAGTCCAGCCCTTTATATTCGCGTATAAATCCGAAGAACAGGATATATTTTTTGCCGGGATCAAGCTGTAGTTTTTCGCAAGCCGCCTGCTTGCTCACTGCTTCATGGTAACTGTCATATACCGGGTGTGGCGTAAAATAGGCGGGCTTATCGGTAAAGGTTTTTACATCCTTCAGCACGTCCCTGCTCATGGTCACAAAAGCATCCACGGCCTTAATAAAATACTTAGTGAACTGCGGATCTCCCGGCCTTTTTTCATGTGGTATTATGTTGTCAACAATACACAGCACACGGGTTTTCTTGTTTTTCTTCGCTTTCCTAAGTATGGTCCCGAAACACGGGCCCATAAACGGCAGCCAGTATTTCACGATCACCAGGTCATACTTTTCTTTGTTCATCACAGAGCCCACGCTCAGCCAGTTCAGCGGGTTCACTGAGTTTACAATGGTCAGTATTTTCAGCCCGGCCGGTGCCGGCTCATCTGTAAACTGTGTCTTCCCCGGAAACAGGAATGAAGGGTATTGCAATGAAAAAGAATAGATCGTAACCTCGTGGCCCTGCTCCTGCAGCTGGTAAGCAAGCCGCTCATTGAACGCCGCGAGGCCGCCACGCAGTGGGTGCGCGGTACCCAGGATAGCTATCTTCATTTGAAAATGGTTTTAAAGTCCACCTGCGCCGCATCATAATCTACAGGTATGCCAATATCAATAAAATAATCTTCACTCACATGTCCATAAAACCCTTTCTCCTTCACAAACCGCTCCAGGTAGTCCTTTTCAAAGGAAAACTTCTCCGGCAGTTTCCTTCCCAGGAAGGCCTCCCGATTAAGAAAATAAACCCCACCGTTTATCAGCCCTTCTTCCATAAAGTGCTTTTCTTCAAACGAAGTAATAACCCCTTCCTGATCTGTATTCACTACGCCATAGCGGTCAAATTTGTGCATCTTCTTCAATGCCAGCGTGGCCTCGGCATTCTTGCTTTTGTGAAATCTGTATTGCTCTTTAAGGTCCACTTTGAACATGGTGTCGCCATTCAATATAGCCACATCATCAGTTTCGGCCTCTTCCATCGCAGCAAGTATGCCACCGCCTGTGCCCAGCGGCTCGTTTTCTATAACACAATCCACCTCAAAAAACAGGTCCTGCTCTTCCAGCCAGTCTGTCACCACCCTATGCTTATACCCCAGCGACAAGATAACCCTAGTAGCCCCCTGCCGGTTCACATAATCAAAAAGATAAGACAGGAACGGCTTCCCATTCACCGGTGCCATACACTTTGGGTACGCACCGATCACTTCTTTCAGCCTGGTTCCTAGTCCACCTGCCAGTATTATTACTTCCATTTTTAGTGAGTTATATTGACCAAGAAACTAAACCTCTTTCTGTGAACTGATACGGCCGTAACTCCCCGCCAAACGCGCCCAGCGCACCCTTCACCGCATACCTCGTATTACCGGGGCAATAGAACATCATAAAACCGCCACCGCCGGCACCGGATATTTTGCCACCGGTGGCGCCAGCTTTTAGTGCGGCCTCATATATCTCGTCCATGCTTGTGTTAGAGATGCCCTTCGCCATCTGCTTCTTATACCGGAACCCATAATCAAGTATAGCGCCTATATCATGCAGGTTGCCCTTCAGCAGTGCCTCCTTCATCATCTGTGCCTGCTCTTTCAGGTGGTGCATGGCATCTATAGACTCCTTGTTCTTGTCCTTCACATTCTGGCTCTGAGCCTCTATGATCGTTGACGACAACCTGCTCGTGGCCGTAAAATAAAGCAGCAGATTATTCTCCAGCTCGTACAGGTATTCAGGCTTTATCCTCAGCGGATTTACAACCACCTTATTGTTATCATAAAACTCCATAAAGTTCACCCCGCCAAACGTTGCCGCATACTGGTCTTGCTTGCCACCGGCCATAGCCAGTTCCACACGCTCCACATCATACGCCATTTGTGCGATATCATATTCGCCCAGTGGCAGGTTCAGCCACTCCGCAAACACCCCTATTATAGCCACCATCAAAGTTGACGAACTGCCGAGCCCAGAACCAGCAGGGGCATCAACGACTGTAGTTAATTTAAAGCCTGTTGGTACCGGTCCATACTTGCTCACTATATGGTTATACGCACCTGTTGCCAGGTCCAGTACGCCATCTATCGGTAGCGCATCGCTCTTAGTATAAGAAACGTTTTCATTCCTGTCCAGCGCTTCAATAATTATTTCCGGTACATTCAGCGGCTCTATTGTTGCATAGGCATATAGCGAAATGGTAGCATTCAGTATTGCCCCGCCATACAGGTCGCAATAAGGACTAACATCCGTTCCGCCCCCGGCAAGGCCAATGCGCAGTGGCGCTTTACTTCTGTAGATCATAATATGGTGGCTAAATTAATGAAATACTAAACAAATAAGCCACGGATTTCATTCGGCGACCATTAACCTTCACAAGGACGACTTATACCAATTAGACATTAAAAAACGGCACTAAAGCTATTCATATAATACTCGAAGGATGTGAGCGTTTTTATAGTTTCATTTTCAATGCTTTTTACTAGATCGGCAACTTTATCAGAAAGGTCATCAAG
>CAIRTW010000266.1 GCA_903881585.1 uncultured Bacteroidota bacterium
CATGCTTTTATACAGTGTGCTGTTAACCTTTCGTCCATTCAGAAATACATCGCAGCTATTATTTACACCCCTGAATTGCAGCCATACATGCTCACTTTTTTCGGGATATTTCTCTATGAAATCATCTGTGAACCAGTAAGTATAGTAATCCCGGCCAACCTTATAAATATCTGGTATGTGCTCGTTGTTCACCCCATAAAAGGGGTCAGGTATGAGTTTGTTGTAAAGTAGTGAAGTAAGTACTGTACCCGGTACAATAGCAGGCATCCAATCTTCAATCGGAAAATTTTGCTTTGATATTTCTTCGCCAGTTTTGTTTACAGATGAGGCACGGATGCATTTCCAGCCGGTGTTTAGCACGTATTGTTGCTGGCCGTGAAGCGATACATTAAAACACAAGAACAGAAAGGTTAAGACCGTTCCGGATTTAAGTATTGTATGGTGGTGTTTCCATCCCATTAATTATTCACAGATGCCGGCCAATCCTTTGGATCAATGCCCCATTTTTTATTTGGCTGTGCGCCCATCACGAATTCCAGCACACCGCCTTTCAGCAGCGTAGCATGGTCTATGTATGTTTTGCTGTAGGGTGTGCCATTCAGCGTCACGCTTTGTATATATGGATGGTCTTTAGCATTGTTCCTGGTCTTTATGGTAAACTGCCGCCCCTCCGGCAATTTGATCGCAACATCATCAAACATGGGGCTGCCAAATACATACTCACCGTTTGCAGGGTTTGCAGGGTAAAGGCCCATCATGCTCCATACCGCCCAGGCGCTCATCTGCCCGCAGTCTTCGTTGCCTGCATAACCATCGGGCGCATCGTGATACATAGAGTCAACTATAAAGCGAACTTTCTCCTGTGTTTTCCATGGCTGGCCTACAAAGGTGTACATATACGCGATGTGATGACTCGGCTCATTGCCATGTGCATACTGGCCTATGAGCCCGCTCACATCCGGCGGTGCGCTTTCGCCTTTTACGCTGGATGACACTGTAAATAAAGAGTCCAGTTTCTGAATAAACTTATCGTAGCCGCCAAACTCTTTTGCAAGCCCGCGCACATCATGCGGCACGAAGAATGTGTATTGCCATGCGTTGCCCTCTTCGTACATAGAGCTCCTCTCTGTAGAAGTCATATATGGATCAAACGGCGTTACCCAATTGCCATCGGAGTTTTTGCCCCGGATAAAGCCTGTGGTTTTATCAAATAATTTTTTGTATGCCTGTGATCTGTTCATAAATGTCTCGTAGTCTTTGTCTTTACCTAGTTTTTTTGCTACCTGGGCGATACACCAGTCGTCATAGGCATATTCAAGTGTTATGGTAACACTGCTGCCTTCTTTGTCCTGCGGCAGATAGCCATACTTTATGTAGTCCTGTGTGCCCCTTACATTCTGAAAGGCGCTTTTTCTCATAGCCGCATAAACCCGCTCGGGGTCAAGGCCTGGCGTATTTTTCAGCACAGCATCTGCAAGCACAGGCACTGCATGATAGCCGCTCATGCAATTGGTTTCATAGGTGCTGAGGTCCCATACAGGCAGGAGGCCTGTTTCATCGCTAAAAGCCAGCATGCTATTGAGGATATCCGTATTGCGCTCCGGTTGTGTGATCGTGAATAAAGGGTTCAGTGCACGAAAGGTGTCCCAAAGGGAAAACACCGTATAGCGCTGGCCTTTCTTCATTTTATGCGTTTCGTCTTTGGCATTTTTGTAACGGCCATCAGCATCAGAGTATAGCACCGGCGCCATACACGTATGGTACAGCGCGCTGTAGAAAATACGCTTTAGCTTATCATCTGAGGACTGTACTGCGATCTTGCTGAATTCATTTTCCCATTTTTGCGTAGCATCATTAATAACGCCTACAAAGTCCCAGTCGTTGATCTCCTGCAATGCCTGCAACGCTTTGTCTGCACTTACAGTAGAAAGGCCAACCTTCATCAGCAGTGCACGGGCAAACAGGTCTTTGAATTCGAGCTCACCGTTATATACATCGCCGTTCTCATCTTCCTCATTAACCTCAGCATGTGTTTTGTTATCATAAATATGCAGGGTCTTCATGGGCACGGATGTACGCGCAGCAAAATAAACCCGCTGCTCCTTGGTCCACC
>CAIRTW010000267.1 GCA_903881585.1 uncultured Bacteroidota bacterium
AAACATGTAGATGAAACACTCGATCTTTATACTCAATTATTGAAATAACCAATGCCCACCCGCATATCCATCATAACCATTTGCTTCAACAATCTTGAAGACCTGAAGGCTACCTGTGCCTCTGTGGATATGCAGGCGTTAAAACCTTTTGAGCATATTGTTATTGATGGTTCTACGAAACCGGATATCAAGGACTACCTGGAAAATAATCCGCAACCTGCTTATCGCAAATGGGTTTGTGAGCGGGATAGTGGTATTTCAGATGCTTTCAATAAAGGTATTTTGAAAGCAACAGGCGATATCACCACACTGCTCAACTCAGGCGACAAACTCTTTGACGAAACTGTATTGGAAAAAATAACCGCAGCTTTTGAACAGGACTCATCGGTGAAGTGGTCTCATGGAAAGCTGCATCTTTTGCGCGGCGGTATTTGGGTCACTATCGGTAAACCATTTGAGCGGGCTAAACTATATCGTGGCATGAGGGGTACGCTACACCCTACCATGTATGTTCGCAAAGAACTGTACAATAAACATGGCCTGTTCGACAACAGCCTAAAGCTAGCTATGGACTACGATTTCCTTTGCCGCATCGCAGATGAAAAGTTCGTGTTCATCGATTATCCACTCGCAACTTTCGATCCAACAGGCGTGAGCTCTAATAGATATGTAGATGCCATGAAAGAATCGTACGCACAGTATCGCAAGTACTACGGTGCGTCACTGAAGCAAACACTCTGGGGTTGGCGACTAACCGTGCTGCACAATTTATTGGAAAGCAGGTTTGGTAAACTGTTGTATAAAGCAAAAGTGAAAATGGGAAAAGAGAATGCGTGAATTGCGATTTTCTGCGGCTCTTTATTTTCTTAAGGAGATATTTTCGCTGACTACATCCGCGGTGAGTGACCGGAAGTAAAAAAGAAAAAGAGCCGCTGGAGGAATCCGGCAGCTCTTACTTACTAACCCATTAAATTCACAACTTGACACAAATGTACTGTTAGCAACCGTAGGAAAAAAATGGAATTATGCTGGCGGGCAATCATTTTTATAGATATAATGCTAAATAATATCCCACTCCAGTTTGTCTGGGAAAAACAGATTTTTTTACCCTTAAATCCCTAAAAACCTCCTTTTTATTTTCCAATCACAAACATTAAAAAACAACACATTCTTTAAATGTTAACAAATTGTTTTCGCAAACGCTGTTAAATGCGTTATTTATTAATTCAAAATGAGTTTTTCCTCCCATTTACTAACCGTACTTTTACTTGCTAACCGTAATTTGCACTCAGAAAAACACAGATCATGAACCAGAAATTTGTTCCGTTGAAAGAAAAACACAGACATTTTTTACCTGCTGATTTTAAACTCACTGATTGGGATGCTTTACTTCCTTATTTCGAAGAGCTAAAAAACAGGGACATTAATAATAGGGAAAAACTGGAAAAATGGCTCGCTGATGTAAGTGAGCTGGAAGCGGTGGTAAGCGAAGACGCCTGTTGGCGGCAAATTAAAATGACGTGTGATACAACCAACAAAGAATTTGAAGAAGCGTTCATTTATTTCTGCATGGAGATAGAGCCGAAGATGAAGCCATACAATTTTGAGCTGAACAAAAAACTGCTCGCAAGTCCGTTTACAAAGGAGCTGGATAACAGTTTATTTTTTCCATACCTGCGCAGTGTGGACAATGCCGCGAAATTATACCGCGATGAAAATGTGCCGCTACAGGCGGATGCAAATCTGCTGGCACAGCAATATGGCGTGATATCCGGAGCTATGAGTGTGGAGGTGGATGGTAAAGAATACACATTGCAGCAGGCTGCAAAATTGCTGCAAAGCCCAGACCGTACTGTACGCGAAACTGTTTTTAGCAAAGTAGCGACGCGCCGGTTGGAGGATAAGGATAAGCTGAATGAGCTTTTCGATAAGCTGCTGGTCATCCGTCAGCAGATTGCTGTAAACGCTGGTTTTGAAAACTACCGAGATTATAAATTCCGTGAACTGGGTCGTTTCGATTATACCGTTGCAGACTGTTTTGCGTTTCATGAGGCGGTGCGGGAGCATATTGTTCCGCTGCAGGCCATGCTGATAAAGCACAGGCAGCAAAAACTGGGGCTAGATGTAATGCGCCCATGGGATGGTGATGCTGAGCCTGTGGGCACAACCCCGCTGCACCCGTTCAAAGATGGCGCTGAGCTAAGCCAAAAGGCGGTGGAAGTATTCAACCATCTGAGCCCTTACTTCAGCGGTTGCCTGCAAACCATGCAGCAGATGCAGCGCCTGGACCTGGACAGCAGGAAAGGAAAAGCGCCGGGCGGCTACAACTGCCCGCTCGCAGAAACCGGTGTGCCATTTATATTCATGAATGCCGCCGGCACTATGGGCGATGTGATCACTATGATGCACGAGGGCGGCCATGCGGTTCACTCATTCCTATCTGATCCCTTACCGTTGTCGGCCTTCAAAGAATACCCGATGGAAATAGCCGAACTGGCCAGTATGAGTATGGAGCTGTTTTCAATGGAGCACTGGGATGTATTCTTTAAAGACGAAAAAGAACTGAAGCGTGCGCAACTGGAAGAAATGGAGCGGGTGATAAGTGTGCTACCCTGGATAGCCACCATAGATAAATACCAGCACTGGCTATATACACATCCCGGTCACACCACAAAGGAGCGGGAAGAAAACTGGATGGCAATTCTCACTGAATTTTCCACCGGCATCACCGACTGGAGCGGATTTGAAGAATACCGCACCAACTTCTGGCAAAAACAGCTGCACCTGTTTGAAGTGCCATTCTACTATATAGAATATGGTATAGCGCAGCTGGGCGCCATAGCTATGTGGCGGCAATACAGGCACAGTAAGGAGCAGGCACTGGACAACTATATGAAAGCGCTGAGTATGGGATATACAAAGACACTCAAGGAACTCTATACTACCGCAGGAATTAAATTTGATTTTTCACCGGCATATATAAAAGAACTGGCTGATTTTGTGACGCCAGTGTTGAAGGAGATGGGAGTGAAGTAG
Source organism: uncultured Bacteroidota bacterium (assembly GCA_903881585.1). Classification (GTDB taxonomy): domain Bacteria; phylum Bacteroidota; class Bacteroidia; order Chitinophagales; family Chitinophagaceae; genus Nemorincola. Next base: position 3,037 of record CAIRTW010000267.1, read on the forward strand.
GTTAAATAAATCTGTAACTTTGCAATACAAAAAGGAATACTATGGCAACCAAGTCACTAGATACTCAGTTGGAACATTACTGGCCTTTATTAGGAAAAGAAGAAAAGCAGTCTATACTCACCTTTATTAAATCGTTTATTAAGGTCAAAGACACTTCACAAATAGCGCACCGGATTAGCCTTGAAGAATATAATAAAGAAGGTCACGATGCATTAGCGCGGGTAAAAAACGGAAAATTTTATACACATGAAGAAGTAGAGGAAATGTCTAAGAAATGGTAAGCAGCGGGAAAAAGATAAGATGGGACGAAGCTGCAAAAGAAAGCCTTAAATCCGCTATCAGCTTTATTCGCAAGGATTCTGTAAAAAATGCTGAAAAAGTAAAAAAAGATTTATTGAGGAAAATTAATAGCCTTAAAGACCATCCCGAAAAGTATCCTTTAGATAAGTTTATGAAAGACAGTGAGGGTATTTTTCGGGCGGTTGAATTACACCACTACCGCGTAATACCAATTAGACAAAATAATTCGGCATGATTTTTGCTATAGATTAGTATGGCTA
>CAIRTW010000268.1 GCA_903881585.1 uncultured Bacteroidota bacterium
AAATTAATTAATTCAGTACAAAAAACCAGTAGGATATGACCATCCTGAATTCATACAGATTAACCGCAGCGACAGTATTGTTGTTAGCCACAGGTACAGCATTTGCCCAGGGCGGATCAGCGGCCGACCAGCCGATCTCCGGCGCTCAAAAGGGCGTTAACAAAGACTGGGCGCCGTCGAAAACCAATGACGGGGCTTATGACCGGGTTTCTTCGCACGCAAGTGTGCCGATTCCGTGGCAGCCGATACGTGAGACCGACATCTTGTGGAAGAAGCGTGTATGGCGCGAGATAGATACCCGCGAAAAACAAAATGTTGCGTTCCGCTATGCCGGCGATGAAAGCAGCGGTGGTGGTATGTTTATAGAAATCCTGATAGATGCCTTAAAAACCGGTAAGATAAAGGGCTACAAGCAGTTTGACGACCGCTTTACTCAGATAATGAGTAAAGAAGACATAATGGAGTCAGTGGCTGGTAAAATTGATACACAAACGATTCTTGACCCAATTGAGAATAAAGAAATTCAAAAGATCATCCAGAAGGATTTTGATCCTACCGCTATCCGGAAATTCAGGATCAAGGAAGACTGGATATTTGACCGTAATCAGGGGCAAATGGTAGTAAGAATTGTTGGTATTGCTCCTATTATAGATGTAATTGGTGATGATGGGGTGTTTCGTGGGTCTAAAGCGATGTTTTGGCTTTACTACCCGGATATCCGCAATCTGCTGGCACAGTATGAAGTGTACAACCCACAGAATGACATAGCCCGGTATACATGGGAGGAATTCTTTGAAAGCCGCCAGTTTGCTTCCAAGATCACTAAGCAGACCAATCCATTTGGCTCAGAGTTTAAAGATAATCTGAACCCTATGGAGTCTCTGTATGAGAGCAAGCATGTGTCTGAAGAGATATTTAATAAGGAAGTGGACATGTGGGTGTATTAAAAATGAAAAAGTAAAAGTTAAAAATAAAAACGCACTCATTCTTTGGGTAAATTATTAAAAACTAAGAGACTGTTTTATATGAAGCCTCCGAATTATCGGGGGCTTCATTATTAAGGATAGCCGTATTATCTTGCAACACAATCTGCGCCGATGATGAATGTGGAAAAACCGAGCCTGGAAGTATGCCTTTCCCCGGCATTATTGCACCTGTATGATACCAGTGATGCGGTGGTTGTGATCATTGATATATTCAGGGCTACATCTACTATTACTGCTGCGCTGCACAATGGCGCCAGGTGCGTGATACCGGTGGCATCTGTAGCGGAGTGCATAGCTATAGGCGAGGCTACGCCCAACAGCCTCACCGCAGGAGAGCGGGATGGTAAGATAGCCGAGGGCCTGCAATATGGCAACTCGCCGCTGGAGTACCCACCCCTTTTTGTGAATGGCAAGACGCTGGTGCTGACAACTACTAACGGCACGCGGCTGCTGCATATGGTAAAGGACGCGGCAGAAATACTCATTGGCTCCTTCCTGAATCTTCATGCCTTGTGCGCACACTTGCTGCTGCAGGATAAAAGGGTGATACTGGGTTGCGCCTCGTGGAAGGACAGGTTTAACCTGGAAGATACTTTGTTTGCCGGGGCGGTGGCCAATGAATTGCGGTATGCCTTTGAAATAAAGGACGATAGCGCCCGCGCGGCCATGCATCTGTATGAGTGCGCAAAAGGAAAGCACCTGATAGAATTCCTGAAAGACAGCTCCCACTACCGCCGCCTGGCTGCCTATGGGCTGGAGGAGGAGATGCGGTATTGTGTGACACCTGATCTGCACCCAGTGGTGCCTTATCTGAAGGGCAGGGAGATCATTGTGTGAACCGCAGACCTGCCTACCGGCAGGCAGGTTATACCGTTTAGTCCCCCTCACGCTTTACGTTGTTTCGCTAAGAACAATGGCTATTGTATAGAAGACATTAATAGCACACTAAACGAAGTCCTCATTCCCTGCCCTTATATCATTACTTTCTTTTTGCTTCGCTCCCGATATAAACAATCGGGACAGGCGCCAAGAAAGTAACAAAGAAGAAGGCGATTTTTTTCCAAAGGCTCCGCCGGAAAAAAAATAGCTCTACTCTGTTATCGTAGTTCGCTAATCAGCTATATGGCGCTTGTTTTCTGCCTACCATTGCTCCCGATTAGCTGCATCAAGCGGTTTAGCAAATGTACACTTCATAAGCTTTAGTCTTTCGTTTCTACGGCGGAAAAAGGCGCCATCATGGGCTGTGCTTTATCGCTGCTATCATCTA
>CAIRTW010000269.1 GCA_903881585.1 uncultured Bacteroidota bacterium
GCAAAACGCTCAGACCGAATCATTGAAATGGCAGATGGGGAGATAAAGAGTCATGGGCATTAAGAAACCGGCAGTGGCTTGTTTTGTATAATGTGCTGCAGCTTTATTGCCAGCGCATGCATCTGCGTTTTACCGTGTGCATTCCGCTCAATAAAAAAACTGGTTTCAGAAATTGCATCCACCATTTTACCAAAGGATTCAAACGGTATTTTTTTACCAGCCAGCTTCTGCACGAACTGGGCTTCTGCATCCGGCAGCGAGGTATCAGTCTGCGGACGATACCGTGCTCTTATAGCTTGCTCTATCAGTTGTATCACATACTGTAAGAAATTCTTTTGCTGCTCTCGGCCGGCCTTGCTCCACTCTTCCGCCCACTTAGATATGGCTATACCGTTGTTTGTAAAGAGTGAGTTGAACAGGTTGCGAACCTCCGGGAAAAGATCATTTTCAGACTGCCGTGCTAATTTCAGCGCTTCGGTATAGCTGCCCATGGCTATGTGCGCCACCTGGCTTGCCCTCACCGGGTCTGCCAGTGCGCGGCTGCTAAGCGCCAGGGCTATCTCACCTGCTGCAATGGGTGCCAGTTTCACTTCCTGTGTGCGGCTTCTTATGGTTTGCAGTATGTCTTCCGTGTTCTCGGCTACGAATATCATTATCGTATCCTGAGGCGGCTCTTCTATTAATTTCAGCAGTATGTTGCCTTCCTTGCCCAGGTATTCCGGCCGCCACATCAGCAGCACTTTTTTGCCACCCTCATACGATTTCAGGTTCAGTACGTCTATGATCTCACGGCACTCATCTGCCGTTATGTTGCCCTGCTTGTTTTCGGCTTCTATGAACTGCAGCCAGTCGTAAGTGGTGCCATATGGCGACTGCCGCACAAACTCCCGGAACTCCTGTATGTAATGACGGCTCATTGCCTTGGTGTCAGGCTTAGGTGGTATGCTGGGGAAACTTATATGCAAGTCTGCATGTTCCAGTTTCGATGCCTTGCTGCAGCCTGCGCATTTACCACAGCTGTCAGTTGCGGTCTTCTGCTCACAGAATATATACTGCGCCAGCGCCAGCGCCATCGGCAAGCCACCGGTGCCCTCCGGCCCGGTTATCATCAGCGCATGAGGGAAAACGTTTTTCTCCCACATCTGCATTATTCCATCCTTCGCTGCCTGCTGGCCTACTACGTCTTTAAAAGTCATTTTCTTAGTCTAAAGTCAAAAGTAAAATGTCTAAAGTTCGTGATCAGGAAATTAGATACTATCTTTTGAGGTGAGCAAAAGTAGAAAGTAAAAGGGAATTATGGTGGGTACAATTCATCTTCGTATAGAAGCGATACTAATGCTTATTGAAAAAGAAGCCCAAAGGGCTTCAATATGAATAGCCACCGGTGAAACCGGAGGTAGAATGGGTGAAATAGCGCCAACCCCAGCGGGGGTGAATGTGATATTCAATGCGAAGATTTGAATTGCACCCATTATGGTTGGGAATATTATTCGCCCAGCGTTTGATATATTTCGTTGCCGGTTTGCTGCAAGGAGGAAGATTATCCTACTCTGTGGTCTTCAATGCAAGCCAAACAAGCAACGGTTGGAAAAACAATCTTGCAAACCGCTTCTTATCGGTATTCAGGCCAAAGGCACTACGGTGGTGTGTATATTGGGAGATGTTTCCGGGAAACACTGCTGTAAAGAACATGGCGGCTATTTTCCCCACTGTTTGCTTTCGTTTGCCCCCGAATACCAACGCACTCCCCAGCGCTATCTCGGCAACGCCGGAATAAACAACCGTATCATCTTTTTTTAAAGGGACCCAGTCGGGCACTTGTGCCTTAAATTCCTTTCTTGCAAACGTGAGGTGGCTGACGCCGGCAAAGATCAAGCCAGCCCCCAGCAGTATTCTCCCGACCTTCTTTTTTTCTTCTGTTGTCATGATTGCTTCACTTTAGTGGGATAGCGTATAAATACTATTCCACTAAGGAACGTTGACAAAATAAAGTCTATAGGGTTGGATAATTTTTTTTCTTTTATGCAAGGCGCGAAACCTGCCTACCGGCAGGTCTGCGAATAGTGAGCTATTTAAAGACTTTCGCAATGAAGCAGAAATGGAAAAGAAGTGTTCAAATTGGTGGGATTTATTTTGCCATCGTTCCTAAGCGTAAATCATTCGCACAGGGAAATTTATTGTTGAACGTTCCTGGATCGGAGGCGTTCACTTGCGCACTCATAAGTATAGGCCCCGGATAACTATCGGGACAATAACTGCCAGTTGAGAATATTTCACAGCTTACTTCAGGGTATCAATTCCTGCCTGCTTCAGGATCGAGAGAAATGTTCCCTTTTTTAAATCCCTGTTACCGTGGGCCGGAACAATAGATGTTACCGTTCTTTTCAAGAAGTTTTATCAGGTAGCCGGGTGATAAATTCATGCTCTCACGAGGTTTAGAGAGTACTCTAAGGTTTCACTGTCATCAGGGATATTCTCGCCTCTGCTTAGTAGTTCTTCAACATAAATGTCTATCGCGTCCTTCGCCATTATTATAGCTTCATCCACATTTTCACCGTAAGTAATGCATCCGGGAAAAGCGGGCACTATGACCGTATAACCGCCTTCAGGTTCTTTATGGAGCATTATTTTGTAAGTGTACTGCTTATCGTAAAATTAAGCAAAAAATCAAGGTGAAAAAAGCTGCTTATCATCATTCCTTACTTCACCCAGCCAACACCAAGCACTGCCGCAGTCTCCATATGCACCCTGTTAAACAGCCCTTCATCATCCGCCAGCGACTGCCCATAAGATGGTATCATCTTCTTCAGTTTCCCCTGCCAGTCTGCACCCGCTATCTGCCCTTTAAAGCAGTTCTTTATAAGCCCCAGCATTATAGATACGGCTGTAGATGCACCGGGCGATGCGCCCAGTAATGCGGCAATGCTGCCATCTGCTGCGCTCACTACCTCTGTTCCAAATTCCAGCACCCCACCTTCGTGTGCATCTTTCTTTATCACCTGCACCCGCTGGCCAGCTATGCGTAGCTCCCAGTCCTCGGCCTTTGCATCGGGGAAATATTCGCGCAGCTCATTGAGCCGGTCTGCGGGCGACTGCATCACCTGCTTTATCAGGTATTTGGTTAGCGGCACATTGTGTAGCCCCGCTTCTATCATCGGGAGGATGTTGGATAATCGTATGGACTCCGGCAGGTCAAGGTAAGATCCCTGCTTCAAAAACTTAGTGGAGAAGCCTGCATACGGCCCGAACAGCAGCTCCTTTTTACCGTCTATCACCCTTGTATCCAGGTGCGGCACAGACATTGGCGGCGCCCCTACAGAGGCCAGGCCGTATACCTTGGCAAAGTGCTGTTCTATTATATCCCGGTCATTACACTTCAGCCATTGCCCGCTCACCGGGAATCCGCCAAAGCCTTTTGCCTCGGGTATATGCGCTTTCTCCAGCAAGGGTAGGGCGCCACCACCCGCGCCAATGAACACAAATTTCGCCCGTACAGTTTTTTCCCCGCTCGTTGCCTTGTCTTTCACTTTTACTGCCCATTCGTTGTTCTCTTTACGGAGATGATCTGCATGATGGCCCAGGTGTAGCGCAACACCTTCCTGTTTTTGAAGGTGTTCAAACAGCTCCCGGGTGAGCGCCCCGTAGTTTACATCGGTTCCGGTCTCCATGCGCGATGCTGCAACATGTTGTTTCGTATCTCTGCCGCCCATCACCAGCGGCATCCAGGCTGCCAGTTGTTCGCGGTCTTCGGAGTATTGCATTGCTTTGTAGAAGTGGTGTGCTTGCATGGCTTTGTGGCGTGCATCCAGGTAGGCTACGTTCTTATCCCCCCATACAAAGCTCATATGCGGCACAGAGTGTATGAAAGATTGCGGAGAGCTGATGACACCCTGCTGCACCAGGTAGCTCCAGAATTGCTTGGAAATTTCAAATGACTCTGTGATGTGTGTTGCCTTGGAAATATCTATCGTGCCATCTGCTTTTTGCGGAGTATAGTTCAGCTCGCATAATGCCGAGTGGCCTGTGCCTGCATTATTCCATGCTGCCGAGCTCTCTTCGGCCACATTATCCAGTGTTTCAAATATTTCTATTCTTAGTTCAGGTTGCAGCTCCTTCAGCAATGTGCCGAGCGTGGCGCTCATGATCCCTGCTCCTATTAAAACAACATCAGTAGTTGTTTCTGTGCCGTGTATATTCATTGTGGCTTGGTTATTGTAGTATTTAAAAGGGAAAAATTACTAATTGTGCGGCAAAAAGGCGGAAATAAATTGCAATTGGCAGATAATATGAAAATTGGTTTTATTTGGTAAATTTGATACCTTTTTGAGATAAATGACGAATAAGGAAAACAATATCTCGCAGGTATTCGCAGACGAAAAAAATCTGCGGCTGCTCATCAACAACACAGATGACCCTATCTGGTTGGTGGACACTTCATGTACGATCATTGAGTGCAATGAGTCGTTTAAGAAGTGGGTGCGTCATTTTATCGGCAGGGACCTTGGTAAGGGAGATCATGTACTGAACAATGGGCTGGATAAACTGTACCTTGATAAATTCGAGATGTGCTACCAGGTGGCGTTGAACGGAAAGGCATTGAAATCGGTTGAGGATATGCAGGTCGATAATCAGTTGAGGTACACCAGCGTTAGCTTTAATCCTGTTTTTGATGATGCGCACAAGGTCATAGGCGTCAGTTGTTTTGCCCGTGATATTACGGAGCAGCGCAGGCACCTTTACAAGATAGAAGAGCAGAACCTTGCGCTACGCGAAATAGCATTTATAGAGTCTCACAAAATAAGAGGGCCTGTGGCCACTATCCTGGGCCTGGCGCAGTTCTTCAACAACGATGATATCACCGATGATGTAAATAGGGAGATCATGGACGGTATTGTCACTGCCAGCAAACAACTGGACCTCGTAATAAGGGAAGTGGTTAAAAAATCAAACGAAATAGGGCCGCTGCCCTGATGTGCAGCGCCATTGATATCGGGTAGAGACGTTGCACTGCAACGTCTCCCGCGCAACACAACGTCTCCCGCGCAACACAACGTCTCCCGCGCAACACAACGTCTCCCGCGCAACACAACGTCTCCCGCGTAGCCCAACGTTCCCCTCGCAACACAAATGCCTTGAAATAAAACAGCAAAATCATTTCGCTCCCGCCCGCCTACCGGCAGGCTTGGCGGCCTTAAAAACGAAATGAGGGAATAGCGGGCTTTGCGGCTTTGCGAGAGACCTTTTTTTACGCCTTTGCGAGAACCGTTTACGTTTTCACCGGAATTATTTCACCACAGGCACATACGCCACATTAGTACCACTCAGCACCCGCACATAGTAGTTGCCCGCTGGCAGTGATTGAATATCCACCGTGCTCTTATTGTCCTGGGATGCTACTATGGCCGAACTAACATTGAACACATCCACATGATAACTTGCCCAGCCGGAGGGTATGCTTATACCAATTGGGCGTCAAAATTCGGCATGATTTTTGTTATAGATTAGTATGGCCAAATTACATACAATAGTTGTCAAAGAGTCGGTTGCTGAACTTACGAAGCGAATTGGCAATAGCACAC
>CAIRTW010000270.1 GCA_903881585.1 uncultured Bacteroidota bacterium
CTGATGAGCGCCATTGCTGCATACTCATTCTTCCCTAAAAAGCCTTCCATAAAAAAGGACATCGAAGAAACCAATCCACGGCTCATTGCTCAGTTCAATCAGCAACAATTAATAGCCGCCGCTTAACCCGAACTCAGGTTGTTAATAACCAATGGGTAGTAGATAATTTACAACTTAATTGGTATGGAGATTGCCGGGTAAGAATTTTAAGAAAATTAATTTCTTTACCCGAACAATTGTACTAAGCCGTGTGTCCCAAGTGGTATATAGTTACCTTATCCAATCCATATATGCCACTGCCCGGCGGATATATGACCTCTCCCCGCATGGCACCTACTGTAGTAGGTATGGGTTTGCTGGAGCTTATTCCAGAATCAACCATACTTGCTTTTCAGGCTGCGAACGCCGCCAGTAGCGGTCAGGTAAAGGGGCATGCAAATTATGTTTACAACCCATATACTCAAAAAACAGAGATCGGCCGGTTTGGCCAGAAGGCAAATACCTCTAGCTTGCTGGTGCAGGTAGCTACGGCCTTTCAGCAGGATATGGGTATAACCAGTTATGTCCAGCCGTTCAAAAGCGTGCATGGCCAGTCTCAGTGGGGTGCGATCGGCGACACCTCGGGCTTCGATATTGCAGACAGCATACTTAATGCGGTTACCTTTTACGTTCGCACCCTTGCGGTGCCTGCGCGAAGAAATGTTACTGATGCAGCGGTGCAGCGTGGTGAGTTGCTCTTTACGCAAATGCAATGCGCCAGCTGCCATATTCCGACTATGTACACGGGAGTGGACATAACATTCCCGTCAATGAGCAACCAGCGCATACATCCATATACTGACCTTTTGGTGCATGACCTGGGCGCCGGCCTGGCCGACAATCGCCCGGACTACCTGGCTGGCGGTTCTGAATGGCGCACTACTCCGTTATGGGGTATAGGACTGCTGGAAAAAACAAACGGAACACCTTTTTACCTTCACGACGGCAGGGCGCGCACACTTGAAGAAGCTATACTCTGGCATGGTGGAGAAGCCCAAAACAGCAGAGACCAGTTTACTAAACTGTCTAAAAGCGAGAGAGGTGCTGTTATTTCGTTCTTGCAGAGCCTGTAAAACAATACTGCCAATTCTTCCCGTTTTAATAATAACTATTCCTTTTTCTGAAACCTTCCCGTTTGCGTTGTTCATTTCTTTGCACCTCAAAATATAAGCATGCATCGATTTATATACTTAACGGCAATATCTGCGCTTTTTGTTTCTCCACTTTGCGCCCAGAAAAAAGGCGTGGACACCACAGCACTTAAAGAAATAAAAGTTACCGGCTTCAAAACAATAACCGGTATGGGGCATCTTGATGAAGTACATGATGGCGTTATTTACTCCGGGCAAAAAAATGAAGTGCTTATCTTGGACAGCATGGACGCCAATACCGCGCAAGACAATCCCCGCCAGGTGCTGGGCAGGGTGCCGGGCTCCAACTATTCCGAAACAGAAGGCAGCGGTTTTCCATCAAACGGGATAGGGTTTCGCGGGCTGAACCCAACCCAGTCTATAGAGACCAATACCCGCCAGAACGGTTACAATATTGCCGGCGATATTTATGGTTATCCCGAATCTTACTACCTTACACCACTGGAGGCCACAGAGCGGGTAGAGATCATTCGTGGCGCATCATCGCTACAGTTCGGGCCGCAATTTGGCGGTGTGGTCAATTATATCGTAAAAGGCGCGCCCGAGGATAAGAAATTTGAATTTAACACGGAGCAAACCGGTGGCAGCTATGGACTGATGAATACATTCAATTCCGTTGGCGGCACTGTTGGTAAGTGGAATTACTATGCCTTTCTAAAGTATGATTATGACAACGGCTGGAGGGCAAATTCGCAAATGCAACAGGTGGCCGGTTTCGCCAAAGTAGAATACCGTGCAAACGACCGCTTCAAAATAGGGCTGGAATATTCTCTGCTGCGCAATATGCTCCACATGCCTGGCGGCCTTGACGATGCAGAATTCAACCAAAACCCCGACCAGTCTTTCCGGGCACGCAACTGGCTGGTGACACCCTGGAATATCGCTGCGCTTACTTCTACCTATAAAATTTCCGAAAAAACTTCATTGACGTTGAAATCAGCATTTAACGCCAGCTCCCGCAGCATAGTGTGGCGCAATGAAGACGGCGGACCCGAGGCATCGGATAACATTATCGACAGCCTGGGAAGTTATGTGCCCCGGGAAGTGGAGCATGAATATTTCAAGAGCTCTACCACAGAGGTGCGCCTGCTAAGCAACTACAACATTGCCAATCATGAGCAAACCCTTGCTGCAGGCGTCCGGATATTTGATGGATGGATGAAGCGCCAGGAAGGCGGAACAGGATCGACCGGCATCGATGCCAACTTTACAAACTACAATCCGGACAATGCTTACGATAATGATCTTGATTTTACCACGCTTAATATTGCGCCGTTTATTGAGAATACATTCCACATCGGCAACCGGCTTTCTATTACGCCCGGATTCCGGTTTGAGTATATAAAATCTACAGCTACCGGGCATGTGACGGACGATGGGGGTAACATTATACCGGTAAATGAAAGCAAGCCGAGGAACATTCCACTGGCTGGCATAGCCTTTCAGTACAAAACATCTGGCACAACAAATATCTATGCGAACATCACCCAGGCATATACGCCTATATCCTACTCCTTCCTGTACCCCCTTGGCCTTGATATAAATGCCGCCATAGACCCCAAACTAAAAGACGTCAATGGCTATAATGCCGACCTTGGCTGGCGCGGCAACATTAAAACATGGTTCACCTTTGATGTAAGCGGTTTCTTTATGGCGCATAACAATAACATTGCTTTAGAGACCATCACATCCGGCACGGACACCAGTTATTATGAAACCAATGTGGGTAATGCGTATCATATAGGCATAGAGTCATACGAAGAGCTGAACATCGTAAAATTATTCACGAAGCACTCGCGCATTGGATCTATCTCCTTTTTCAATTCTTTCTCTTACGATCATGCCACTTATGTTACTGGTTATTTCAAAGGCAACGAGGCCGAGTATGCACCCAAGACAATTGAGCGGTTTGGCATCACCTATGCGCTGAAAGGGTTTTCCACCACCTTCCTGTTCAGCAATACCGCCAAATCTTTTTCGGATGCCAACAATACTTCTACAATAAGTGCGGATGCTGAGGTCGGTGTTATCCCCTCATATACAGTTATGGACTGGGCGGCAAGTCTGAAGATAAAAAACTACAACATTAAAGCAGGAGTAAACAACCTTGCTGATGCCCACTACTTCACCTTCCGTACTATAGAGTATCCCGGGCCCGGCATCATACCCTCTATTGGCAGAACCTTTTATATTGGTTTTGGCGCGCGGTTTTAAGGAGGAATCATTTTTAAAACGAAGAGACGCCTGTGTTGGCGTCTCTTTTTTTATGGGCTAATTTAACTCCAAATGCTTTGTGATCAGAATTGCTTTAGCAATTCGTCCCAGTCCTGTTTTTCGGGCAGCCATTTTTTGCTCAGCATGCCGCCCAGCACGCCACGGTTGCGGTAGAAGTTCACTTTGTCCTGCATCAATGCATGTATCTGCACCAAGGCGCTATAACGGGTAAGCTCATCCCAGCTGCTGCTTTTAAAATGAGTAAAGAAAGAGGCAAGCACTGTGCGGGCTTCTTTCAGGTTCCAGTAATGAAATATATAGGGCGCGGCAGCCTTGACCAGCCCGGCCTGCTGGAAATAAATGGAAAAAGCGAATTGCTCTATTACGTGTTTTGGGAATGCCGGGTATTCGGTATCTGTGAACGCCAGCACCTCATCCAGCAGGTTGCTGTAACTGGTATTAAATCCCAGCACACCGGCGTTCCACATCGCAAATTCATGCACGGGTTTGTCTTTTATTTTTAACGAGGGTTTGCCCTTGTAGTGATCATGCAGCTTTTCAAACACTATGTTTCCCCGGTCGCTGATGAGGCCCTCTCTCACGTGCATGTACAGCTGCCCGGCATTGATGTTCTTAAATATCTGTTCTATAGAGTGTGTTATCACTATGTCGCAGTCCAGGTAAAGGATATTGCCGGTCTTGTTTTTTACCAGGTCTTTTAGTACCTCTATTTTTACCCGGTGCACAAAGTTTATATCGCCTTTCCATTGCTTTATAGTGTTATCGTCCACCGTACGGAAATGCAGCGGAAGCCAACAATCCTTAAACGAACCGAACCATCCCGGGTTATCGGTATATATCCAGATCTCCGTATTCTCCAGTTCACCGGGTGTGTATAAACGAGATAGAGACAGCAGGGCATAGGCGCACTCATGGAAAATGCTTTCATTTCCATAGCATTGAAGAACGATATAATTCCCCATCTCCTCCCGACGAACGATCGGAACCTTGTCCTCGGGGCTTTCCCTTGTTACTCCGGCCATGTTACTTATTCCGTTTTTACGATTAAAATAAATCTGCACAATAGTATCCAATCAATACCAACTATTCAAAGTTGAATAGATGAGTCCCCTCCTCCGCCGGGACAGGTTAGGGGCACAACGGCAATCTGACAAAGAAAGTCGTTCCCACCCCTTCTTCTGTTTCAAACCATATCGCCCCCTTCCAAAACTCTATTATCTTTTTTGTCATAGCCAGGCCCAGGCCCGTGCCCGAGGACTTGGTGGTGAAATAAGGCTGGAACATTTTTGCAACTACCTCTTCAGGAATCCCGGCGCCATTGTCGGCAATGGATATCGTTGCTTCATTATTATCAGTGATCAGTGATACCAGTATATTGCCCGTACGTTCGGCGGGTATTGCCTGCCGGGCATTTTCAAGCAGGTTGGTAAATACGCGTAGCAGCTGGCTGCGGTCAGAGTGCACATAGAGTTGTTCCGGCACATCCAGTATGGTCACCTTAACGCGTGCATCGTCAAGATGCAGCTGTACGGCCTTGTGCAGCAGCTCGCCCAGTTCCAGCTTCTCTGGCCGCGCCTCCGGCATAGTAGCGAAATTGGAGAACTCAGAAGCGATGTAAGAAAGGTTATCTATCTGTTCCACTATGGAGTTGGCTACTTTGTCTGTGAGGTCTTTTATGTTCGCCGCATCGTTCTTCATTGCCTGCTGCAGGTATTGTATGTTCAGCTTCATGGGCGTGAGCGGATTCTTGATCTCGTGCGCTACCTGGCGTGCCATTTCGCGCCATGCACTTTCGCGCTCGCTCTGCGCCAGCTTGGCTGCATTCTCTTCCACCTTGTTCACCATCTTGTTATACTCGGCTACCAGCAGGCCTATCTCATCGTCATACGGCCATTGAATGCGCTCATTGCGCTGCAGGTTTATACGGCCAAACTGCTTGATGATCATGTTGAACGTACGCGTTATCCATCGGGTAATAAACACTGTCATCACGCTCGAAATAAGAAAGATGAACGCATACAGGTTTATCAGCGTTACTACGATGTTGGATATTTGAAGATTCAGGTCTTTTTCTGATGAGAAGAACGGAACATTGATGTATCCCATGGTCTTACCTGTTTCATCCGTTAGCGGCTCATATGCCGAGAGGTAAGACAGCGCAGCTACCCGCTCATTCTGCACCACGATAGATTTACCAAGTTTGGTGAGCTGGTAAAAAGCCGCTGGCCGCATCACCCGCGATATAAGTCCTTTATCATAGATCTCTTCCTGTGATGATGAGAAGAGGGCGCCGCGGTCATGGAAAATATTGATGTCTATTTTTTGCCGGTTGGCCGTTCTTACTATATAGTCCTTGAACCAGTTGGACCTGCAAATGGAGTCGAACCTCGCAGACGATGAATAGGCATTTACCAGCTTCAGTTCATCATCCACCGACTGCCGTGCTATCTGCATGCCCGACTGCAGTTTGTTGATATTGGAAAGCTTGTACTGATTACTGAAAAACCAAATGGTAACAGAGCATACAACTACGAACGAGATAAGCACAATGGCCAGCATAGAATAACGCACGCGCTTGCCCAGAGTAAGCTTCAGAAAACTTCCGGGCGAAATAGCCTCAGTAAAATAAGACAGGTACAACTGGTACAGCACTATAAACAGCGCTATCAAAACCTGAATCACAAAAATGTAGGAGAACAGTGTGATCATTTCCAGTGACCGGTTGTGCTCATGTGCCACCACTATCACCCGCTTCTCTTCTATTTTGTACCGTAGCTCTGAAACATTATTATTGTCAAAAAACGCATAGTCCTGCTCTTTAAGATTATCGTTTCTCAACATCGTCGTAAACGGATAATCCCTCGTTTGTGATACCAGCTTCCCGTCCATATACACGCCCACAGAGTACTCGTTTTCCTGTTGGTTTGTTTTGTTGGTATTGGTTTTCAGCAGCTCCGGGTAAACGGCAGATTCTGTTATGGGCTTTTTTGTATCTAGGTCTATGACCACATACCCTATTTTTGTGTTGATGGAGTCGCTGTATATGGGCACATAGGCATAGTAAAAGTGCCCGTCATGCAGGTCTTCCATGTAAAAAAGGAATGTTGAGTTGGTAGCCCATGATTCATTCTTTTTATTCTGAAATACTGCATAATTAAGAGTGTCTTTGTTAAAAAGAGGCTTACCCTCTGCATCAAATAAATATAGCCAGGCCTGGTACTTGTTTACCGAACCTGTGAAGTACAAGGCATTGAAGCGCTCTGTAATATTCTTTCTGCCGGTTGCAGATGGTTTGTTGAAAAAAGTTTTCAGGGCCTTATCCCGTTCTATGGCGGTGGCCTTCTTGCCAAAATCATATTCCATCAGATTATCGCGGTGTGGCGAGTATCTCAGTTCCACATAAGCCCTGCGGGCGTCTCTTTCTTTTATTTCATTGAAATACTGGACCACACCGGTACAGAACACACAGATAAAAAAGGCCCAGGATATCATGTGCGGCTCAAACAGGTCTGAAACAAGCGTGAAGCCCGGAATATCTAGCATCACAATAAAGATCAGCAGCCATATAGCCAGCGAGCTGTAGAAGGGATCGTGAAGTTTACCGCTCAGGCCAAGCAAAATTGTCCCGGCAACGGCTATCAGCAGGTATTTGATCCAGTTGTTCCTGATAAGCGCATTGAACTGGATATTGAACAGATAGACAATGAGGCAGGAGATACCCGTCATAGCGCCGATGATGAGCAGCCCCAGTACAGTATATATATTGATGGCGTAAAAGTGGCTTACATCAAAGGAGATACTGGAGTCAAGCACCAGGCTGCGCACCAGCCCCACAAAAAAATTCATATACACAAACAGCAGGCAAATGAGCAGAGCAGCGGTCAGGTACCGGAGTGGCTTTATCTTCAATCCATCGAAATAAGTTTTGTATGGCGTGTGACGGGTGATGAAAACAACGATCCACAGCACGCACAGCGTATTGATGAACAAGTCGCCAAAGGACGATAGGAACTTGCTGGAAGCATATAAGCTGGGCGAAAAGAAATTGAGCGTATCCAGATTGAATGGCAAGCCATAGAAGTACAACAACGCACGAAAAACGGTGACCAGTGAAAGCGTAATGATAAGGCCGGTAAGCGATGATCTGTTGCGGGTGAGGTAGATGACCATGAGCTGCAACCACGATATGCTGACTATCAGCGCCGCAAGGAGCATTAAAATGAACAAAGTACCCGGTATCCACTTTTGCACATCTTCGGGGTTGAACTGCAGATAGAACACCACATCACTCCCACGCATACTGACAGGATATGCGCTGGTATGGGCCGACCTCGGCGAGAGTACCTTTGTGGTTACCGGTATATTCCCCGATGCCGAAAAATGTGTTTTCAGATAGTCGTTCTCAAGTGGGTAGGATATAAATACCGGGAACAGGATGATCAGCCGTTTGCTGGCACCCAGCGCGGGTTGCACCAGGCACTTGGCTATAAATACACCGTTCTCATTTCTCAGTAACACGGTTCTCCCGAGCAGCGAATCGTTATATGCCGGAGTGAAAATACTGGTGTTCCAGTACTTCAGCGAGTCTCTGTCGTAAGCATAAACGTAAAACGGGAAATTATTTATTCTTTCCGATTCCTTTTCTGTGAGCGAATCGGCAAACAGCCGGCGTATAAGATCATGCTCCTGAACGAAGCCCTCAAACACGTCTTCGCGATGCCGCAGGTCGCTGGCCACAGCGCGGGTCATCTGCTCGGGCAGCATATCCCTGCGGTGCAAGTGGTAGTTATACCCATTTATGCACCACAACAACAGGCTCAGCACCAGCCAGCCCCAATATGGATATCGCCTGAACATTTATTCTACTTGATTTAAAAAATGAGTGCTGCGCAACACCTCCCCTCCTGTTTTTAGGAGGGGACGATTGTCGCTTGCGACAATCTGGGGTGGTTGACTTGCGCTTGGCACGTAACTCACGCTGCTTCACCCGCTCCTTTAGGAGAGGGCCGGGGTGAGGTCACCTGCGCTCCTCCGCCTTCACCTTATTCCACAACTCGTCCATCTCCCACAGCGTCATATCATGCAGCGATTTTCCCTGCCCTTCCGCCATCTCCTCCACCCGCTGAAAACGACGAATGAATTTTTTGTTCGTCTGCTCCAGCGCCATTTCGGGGTCCACCTTCACAAAGCGTGCATAGTTGATGAGCGCAAACAGCACATCACCAAATTCACCTTCTATCTCTTTTTGGTTACCACCCTCCACTGCATCATACAGTTCCTGTATTTCCTCATTTACCTTATCACGCACCTGGCCGGTATTTTCCCATTCAAAGCCCACCTGCTTGGTTTTCTCCTGTAGCCGCAGCGCTTTTATAAGGGCAGGCATAGATGGCGGCACACCACTCAGCACCGATTTTTTACCCTCGGCCTGCTTTATCTTTTCCCAATTCTGTTTTACCTCCGTTTCGTTTTCCACCTTCACGCTGCCGTATATGTGCGGGTGCCGGTTTATGAGCTTATTGCAAACCCCCTCTATCACATCATCCAGCGTAAACTGGTTTTGCTCCGCCCCTATTTTGCTGTAAAAAACTATGTGCAGCAGCAGGTCGCCAAGCTCCTCTTTTATACCCTGCCAGTTCTCGCTGGTTATATCATCCATCAGCTCATAGATCTCCTCCAGCGTCTGTGGCCGCAAGGTGTGTATCGTCTGCTTCTTATCCCACGGGCACTGCTCCCGCAGCTCATCCATTATCTTCCTGAGCCGCTCTATTGATTTTGAATATTCCATTGAATTAATTGAAAGCCATTAGTATTCTAATGTCTAAATTTATGTATAGTTTTTTGCATTGTTTGGGGTATTTATAATGGAGCGTAACCATTGACCTGAACGAAACTTATTATCAGAAAGGGGAGACAAATTGAATCTCATGAAAAACATAGTTGCCCCGGCCTTTAGGTCGGGGGGTAAATAAAATAAAACTCAAGGGCTTTAGCCAAAATGCTTTCCAGACACACTCCATTTTTTGTTTTGGCTAAAGCCGGAATTTTTTGCCCACCAATCCCCGACCTAAAGGCCGGGCAACTGAATGGGATTCCGATTGCCCTATCCTCAAACCATCCAACATTCTAAACTTTTGTATATTTGTATTATGAACACCAGCGCAATATATGATGCGATACGCGGGGCAGTACAAAGCTGCCTACCTGGCGCGCGCGTATTGCTATTTGGCTCCCGTGCCCGCGGCGACCACGACCGCCTCAGCGACTATGACCTGCTGATCATTACACCCCGCACATTTTCTCCACAGGAAAAAATTTACTGGAGCACTCTTCTCGACAAAGCTATTATTGCTGCTGTCCGTGTGCCTGTTGACCTGCTGCTAGACAGTGAAGAGGAAATACACCAAAAGCAGCAATTACCTGGGCATATCATAGGTTCAGTAATGCGGGAGGGGGTAGCATTATGATGTCTGAAAAGGAAGCATATGTCAGGGAGTGGCTTGATAAAGCCGAGCATGATCTTATAAGCGCGCGATTATTAGAAATTGAACCGATGGTACTCGACAATGTTTGTTTCCATTGCCAGCAAGCAGTTGAAAAATACCTGAAGGCGTTTCTTGCATATTATAGTTGTACTATTGAAAAGACGCACAATGTGGTTTTCTTATTGGCAGAATGTTCAGATATTGATGCCGTCTTTGCTACTGTTGACCCTCTTAACATAAACGCATACGCCATTCAGGGGCGCTATCCCGGCGCCAGCGTTTCCCCTACATCTGAAGAAGCCAGCGGGTTCTATAAATTGGCGCTTCAGGTTAAGGAACTTGTGGTGGAGAGGATTGTATTTGGGTGATTGACATCATATTAGTAGAAATGTCTGGACACCTTTCCGGCTCTAACCAGAATTGAATAGCTTTGAGTAAGTTTTTTTAAATGACATACAGAAGCAGCTGTTCAAGTATATTAATATTTCTGTTTTTCGCTGCATGCGTAAATTCAGATTCATCTGAAGAAAAGTTGCAAAGTCTATACCGTCAGCGCATACCTCATAGTAAATATGTCATCTACGATTTTCGCTATTCAGGCTCAATGGCTTGGAGTTCAGATTATGCAGGCGCAACAATACTTGATTCAAATCTCAAATTTTCCATAAAACGAATTGATGAACTTCCTTGTGATTATATTGATGGGAAACTCCAAATTGAAAATTTAAAAATGATAAGAATAGCGGGACCACTTACTCCCACGTTCCCTAAAGACACACTGCTTACACCTTTAAAAAAATACAGTAAGCGCTGTGATGGGGTCAATGTTAATGTAACCGAGTACAATGAAACTTATGGGAGTGCAATTGGTACAGGCTTAATGGAGTATGGGTTTGAGAATTTTAAAGAAACGGACGATAGTTTAATTTTTTATGGTGTAGCCAAAATATTTGGCTATAAAGAACTACCAGCCGTTGCCGCATTTTGTAAAGGAAATATCAGAGTAGAGGACTCATCAAGCGGCAACATTAATTACATAGCTATCAGGCAGATGGTAATTACACGAGGTGAAATATACAAACCTACGAAACCATTGGAAATTGTAGAAAATCAGCCTATAATCGGTCAAGCCGAATTGTGGTTCTATCCAAAACATGCAATGAAATCTTCTTTACTAACGGACTATGGAATTTATAAACAAGTAAAATGAAATTGCCCCGGGGACCAAGCGTCTCGCTTGCTAAAGAGGATACTTACCCCCCAAAAACATTTTACATCATATCCCCCATACGCCACATGACAGTACGAAAAACGCACTATCATGTTTTTCTGTTTTCCATCTCATTTCTTCAATCCACCATTTTCGCCTCGGGCGCTATATTCATTTCCAATCTGTCATTCTTATACCAATTGAGCGTCAAAATACGGCATTAAAAGTTGCCATGTAGTGCTTGAACCCTGTGATGGATTTTATTGTTTCCTGTTTAATATTTTTCACCAGGCCCGTTACCTTATCTGATAGGTCATCAAGAGTTTTA
>CAIRTW010000271.1 GCA_903881585.1 uncultured Bacteroidota bacterium
GAAATTGGTATTCATCTGCCAGTCGTCGCCGTAAGCTGCACCTTCACTGATACCGTTGAACAAAGTTCCTGTCGCCTGGAACGTATCACAGTTAACCCGGTTAATTGTGGCTATGGTCGGCTGACCAGCCGCTAACGGCCCGCTGCCCGGAGTGTAGACATAATACTGGTCGTCCGCCTGGTTGCAAAAGAGGACATTGCCATCAGGCAGCACAAGCATATTTGAAATAAAGCATCCTTGCGCATAGGAGGTTCCCCCCATGGGAGCTCCTACCTGCGTAAAAGTGTTTGTTGTGTAATCAAATTCATAATAAGTGGTGGGGCTTGGAAAAAGATCAGCGCTTGTCGGCGTTGGCGAAAGGGTCAACAGGATGTGACCGTTAGGCAGCATTGCAGCAGCTGCATCTGGCGCCCCCTGGGAGAACGGAATACTTGGCCCTGCCGTCCATGTACCGGGACTCGTAGTGCCGGATGGCGTATAATACAACGTATTGGGCAAAGAACCGATGAACCACACCTTTCCGTTTGGTAATAAAAAAGCCGCACCAGCCTCGAATCCATATGGATCAAACAAATTTTCCGGTGCAGTGGCATCTGCAAACCATGCATTCAACGACGGGATGTATCGCTCCGAGGTTGAGCCGTAATTGTCCATAAAGAGAATACTGTTATCGGGCAATTTCACCCAAACCGCTTCGTTATCGACACCAATGCAATTCGTCACCCGCGTATAAGTGTTGGCTGTTGGATCGTACACATAATTCCAGTTGACGCCGCTTTCATCAACACTTGCCTGCAGTATGTTCCCGTTAGGAAGCATCTCGGAATTAGCATCAGAAACAATATTTGGAAACGGATGCCCCACCCCGGAACCACCTATGCCTGTGAATGCCCAGGTATTGGTGCGCGGATCGTATATCTCGCCATATTTTCCACCGCCGCCATACTCACCGCCGCATACATATACCCGGCCATCCCGAAGCACCTGGCTGGAAAAATACAACCGCGGGCTATCCATGGCGGCTATTGTAGACCAGGTACCATTCACGTAGCTTCCATTGACGGGTGTAAGGTGATCCCAAATATTGCCAATATTCTCGCTCCCGGTCATATCGGCTCCTCCGCTGGATGTTTTGCAGATGACCGTGCCATCTGTGAGCAAAAGCATTACACCTTCATTATAATGTGGTGCGGCATTGGCCAACGGCGTCCACGATCCTGTCTGTGCTAATACACTTGTAGTGAGAAACGTGTAGCAGAGACAAAAAAGTAAACTTGTGGTTATAATATTTTTGCGCGTAAAAAGGGGCATGAGCAACGTTTATAGAAATAAGATTCAAATCGAGGGGTATACTGTATTTCATCTACTGTTGGCAATTTACTTTTCGATCGCTTCAATCACTTTGGCTTCAGTCACCCTCACTTTCGGGTCAAATTCAGCCACCAGCTCACCATTTTCATTAATGAGGTACTTCTGAAAATCCCACTTTATCTCGGTGTTTTTATAATTGTTGTAGCTAACGTCCGTAAGCCATTTATAGATGGGCGCAATGTCCCGGCCATTCAATATAACCTGTGCTCCAAGCGGAAACGTCACCTTATATTCGCTTATGTCCCGTGGCGAGAAATCTTTTTTTCCCGGAGGTTTTAAAAAATCAACAGACAAGAAACCAACGACCACCAGCTTGCCCTTGTATTTGTTGTATAGCGCTTCCAGTTCCGCATATTGAACATTATCCGTCGCCAACGAAGTAGTATTGACAATTAATATTTTTTTTCCTTTGAATTTTGCAAAGTCAATAGTCCTTCCGTCGATCCCCTTTGCTTTGATCTCGTAAATATTCTTCGGAACATCGTCTTTAGCATGAGTGCGTTCAGGCATGAGTGCACCAACAAGAAAAAGCATAGCCAAAATGGTCGAATA
>CAIRTW010000272.1 GCA_903881585.1 uncultured Bacteroidota bacterium
AAGAAATAAAAAATCACCACAGCAACCACCACCTTTACGCCATTCTATACCCCCTGCTAATCAATTAGTATTACAATTGTAGAGCCAGAGAGCGTTCCAATAGAATGTTCCTTAATTTCACCCCTTTGTCGGACAACACTAGAAATAAATGAAGGCTTTTTTGGTTAGTCGCGGATTAATCCTATTTTTGCAATCCCAAAACCGATGGTGCGGTAGCTCAGTCGGTAGAGCAAAGGACTGAAAATCCTTGTGTCGCCGGTTCGATCCCGGCCCACACCACCAGATGAGAAAAGCCTTTCAGTTTACACTGAGAGGCTTTTTTATGTGGCGAAACTTACCCGGCACAGTTTTTTAGGGCTGTCAATTAGAAATGCGTAAAGTCTTAAAAATCATACTGTTTATCGTAGCAGCGGTTCTGCTGCTGCTAATCGGGGCTGTTGTATATGTGGACTCTCCGTGGGGTCAAAGCTTTGTGCGGGGCAAGGCAGAGGCGTTCCTGCGTAAGAAACTGAAAACGACTGTGCACATAGGTTACCTGGGGTATGGGCTACCAAAGTATATTGTTTTGCGCGATGTCCTGTTCCTTGATGAAAAAAGTGACACACTGCTTTCAGCTGGAGAATTGAAAATAGACGTGGCGATGATGAAACTTATTCACAAAAAAGTGGATGTGCAGCAGTTGGTGTTTAAGGGAGTTCATGCCCATGTATATCGTAACCTGCCTGATACTGCCTACAACTTTACCTACATCATCAATGCATTCGCCAGCAACAAAAGCAAGCCGGCAACAAAAGACACCAGTTCACCCAGTCTTTCCATTAACCTTGACCGGGTGCGGCTAGATGACATTCACACACACTTTGACGACTATACCGGCGGTATGCATTTTGCCCTGGACCTTGATCATCTTGATCTGGATATGAAAAAACTGGATCTTGATCAAATGTTATTCCACATAAAAGACCTGGATATAGCGGGGTTGCGGACGAGCTTTTCGCAGGATAGCTCTTATTTGCCACCTAAGCCTAAAGATACCGCTAAAACAAAATTCAGGCTTATAGCTGATAATATGACCCTGAAGAATATTGGATTCGAGTTTAACGACGCACTCAACAAACTGCTGTTTGGGATGCAGCTGGCAGATATGCAGCTACAACTGAATGAATTTGGGCTTGATGATAACAACATAGACGTGAAGAAGCTGGTGATGAACAACGCCACAATAACCCTTGCTATGGGCGCAACTTCCACAGCTCCGGCATTTGTAGATACATTGATAAAAAAAGACACCACAACGGGATGGCATATCACCGCAGGTGATGTAAGCATTACCGGCGCCAACTTCAAAATGGATAACAACAGCGCGAAACGGCAAACCTCAGGCATGGACTACTCCCATCTCTATTTCAGGAACACAGCACTGAGCATCAATAAGTTCCTATACACCTCGGACACCATTGCAGGGTCGGTCACACACTTTGCCGGCAGTGAGCAATGCGGACTGATCGTGGAGGAATTAAGGACCGCGTTCAACTATAACCCACAGGGAGCCATATTGCAAAACCTCTATCTCAAAACTCCAAATACGGTGTTACAGAACCATGTAGAGGTCCACTACCCCTCTCTCGCGGCACTGCAAAAAAGAACACAGGTATTACAGTTGAACCTTGATATAAAGAACAGTACTGTTGGCATGAGCGATGTGCTGCTCTTTGTGCCTCAACTGAAAAGCCAGGAGCTGTTCAGCAAACATGCCAATGAACGTTTCAAGATCGATGCGAAAGTCGGTGGCTTTCTCAACAATCTCAACATATCCAGCTTCAGTGCATCAGGGCTAAGTAATACCCTGGTTGTTCTTGACGGGAGACTTAGCGGTCTGCCTGAGGTAAAAGACCTGAGCTACAACCTGCATGTGTCGCGCTTTGTTACCTCTCGTAAGGATGTCGCCGCCTTTGTTCCAGATTCCACCTTGTCTCAGATCCGCCTTCCGGACAGATTTGGCGTAACGGGGCTAATCGCAGGAACTGCGGCCGATTACAATGCAGATGTAGTGCTAGTGAGCACAGATGGGCGGGCTTATATAAAGGGCACCCTGGCAACATCTCCCGGTAAGGGCAAGGAGACCTATAATATGTACCTGAGAACGGACCAGCTCAATCTTGGCAGGATACTGAAGCAGGATTCATTGATGAGCACTGTATCTGCAAATATCCTTGTTAAAGGAAAAAGCTTCGACCCAAAAACTATGGCGAGCTCTGTGGATGCAGAGATATTGGGTGCTGCGCTGAAAGGATATAACTATCATGATATAGTATTGCATGGAAAAGTAGCTGCTCAAAAGGGCCAGTTTAATTTTGTTTCAGCAGATTCCAACTTGCGCGTGAAAATAACTGCACAATCGGACTTCAGCAATAAGTACCCATCGTTGGTGGCCGACATCAAGATGGATAGCATGGACTTTCACGCGCTGAAGTTATATGGATCTGAATTGCGCACGGGAGGTATTATCCATGCGGACTTTAAAGAACTGAACCCTGACTATCCGAAGGGTGAGATCGTGTGGCGGCAGCCGGTGATAACAGCTAATGGCAGCCGGTACTACATAGACAGCATGTATGTAGTATCCCGGCCCAGTGCTGATACGGGGCAAAACATCATCATCAACATGGATGCTCTTCAGGCCGTAGTTACCGGAAAAACACCGCTGGCGAAAGTAGCGGTAGTGGTAGAGGACCATATTAACCGGCATTATACATTGCCGTCTCATGACAGCCTTGCACTGAATAAGAAACAAAATGCTGGTGCCAAAATTTCGAAATACAAACCAACAACAGGAAGCGACACGGCAATACCTGCAAATTATGATCTTAAACTCGTGGCCCATATCACCGACAAGCCTATATTGCACAGCCTGCTGCCTGGATTGACATCTCTGGACTCTATACACATCGACGGCAGTATTACGCCGCGGAACCTGGTTTTCAATGTTGCAATGCCCAATGTAGTCTATGGCAGCAACACGCTCCAGAATGGCTCGGTGCAAGTAAGAAGCTCGGACTCTGCATTTACTTACAAAATAACAGCTGACCAGTTTAGTACCGGCAACTTCGCTTTGTGGTACGCCAACATCAATGGCAAGCTCGATCAGAATACGGTTACCGCCAACATAAGCCTGTCTGACAGTACAAACAAAGAAGAGTTTGCATTGGCTGCTACGATGAAAAAATCGGGAGATACGCAAACGATCCAATTAGAGAAAGGACTAAAGCTCAACTATAATGTATGGGATGTTGCACAGCCCAACAGCATTGTATTAGCTAAGGATGGGTTCTTTATTCAAAATTTCGGTATTAGCTATAAGGGCCAGGAAATAAAAGCAAACAATGCACAAGCGTTAGCGAATACGCCTCTCAAGATAGACTTCACCAACTTCCTATTATCCAATATTACTGCAGTGATGAGCAAGAACGATTCCATACTTGTTGACGGCGTTCTTGGCGGAAGCGTTACTATTCAGCGTATGTCACCGACTATGCAACTAACCAGCGACCTTACTATACAGAATTTGTCGGTGCTTGGAGACACCTTGGGAAACCTGCAGGCCCAGGTAAACAATGCTGCGGAAAACTCGCTGCAAGCAAAAATCAAGCTGTCCGGGCATGGCAACGATATAGCGTTGTCGGGAAATTATTATACGGTAGCGAACAATGGTAATGATTTTGATCTTGATCTCGCAGTAAATGCACTCGCCCTACGCAGCATAGAATCAATTGCCCAACATCAAATAAAGAACAGCGGCGGCTACATACGCGGCGATCTTAAAATACAAGGCACGCCATCATCGCCGGGATTGACAGGAACCCTTAGAACCGATAGCCTTGCAACAACAGTTACCGCGATCAATGCCATTTTTAAATTGCCCGCTGAGAAAATTGAATTCAGCAACAAAAATATTTCGTTCAGCAATTTTACCATTCGCGACAGTGCAGATAACAAGGCAGTCTTCAATGGCAGCGTTGACATAACCGATATATCGAATGCACAACTGAATATGCAAGTAGGGGTCACGGCCGCTAACTTCCATGTTGCCCGCTCAACGGCCAAAGACAATAAAAACTTTTTTGGCAGCCTGCTTGTAACCAGCGACCTGCAGGTCAAAGGTCCCGTATCTGCCCCATCAGTTACCGGAAATATTAAGATATTGAAGGGAACTGACTTCACTGTTGTAACGCCCGAAAGCAATCCCCAGTTGGAAGCCAGCAAGGGAATCGTTGCGTTTGTGAATATGAAAGATACCGGGCGGCGGGATATTTTACGGCCCAAGGTAAAAGACACTGTGAAACATAAAATGACCGTTGGATCTGATTTCAATGTGAATGTGACCGTGGATAAAAGCGCACAGTTCACGCTGATCATTGACCAGGCGTCTGGCGACTTCCTGAAAGTGAAAGGGGATGCTTCGATAAATGCATCAGTAAGCCCCGGTGGTGTGTTGACATTGGCGGGCACCTATGAACTTCACGATGGCGCATACCAGCTGAACTATGATTTTATCAAACGTAAATTCCTGATACAAGATGGCAGTATCATCACGTTTGGCGGAGATCCGGTGACGGGAACGAAACTTGACATCACTGCCATCTACGAGGCGAATGTGCCACCATACGACCTTGTGGAGAAACAGGTACCAGACCCATCACAGCTGAATTACTATAAGCAGAATTTACCCTTTAATGTAAAGCTCTTTTTAAAGGGGGAGGTATTAAAACCTGCGGTAAGCTTTGATGTGGTATTGCCCGAAAACAAAGTCTATCCTCTTGCGGCAGACCAGATAGAGCTGATACAGGGGAAGCTGAACCAGGTGAGAACCGATACCTCCTAGCTCAACAAACAAGTATTTGCGCTGCTTATCTTAAGCCGGTTTGTCTCGGACGATCCATTTAGTTCCGGCGCGTCTAATAGTGTAGGTTTTACCGCGCTGCAAAGTGTGAGCACCTTTATCGGAGAGCAACTGAACCAGGCGGCAGGCAAACTGGTGAAAGGAGTTGACATTTCTGCCGATCTGCAGACAACAGAAGACTACACAACCGGCGATATGCGCCAGCGTACAGACTTTAACCTGGCAGCGTCGAAAACACTGCTTAACGACCGGCTGAAACTAACGATAGGCAATGATTTTGAGCTGGAAGGGCCGCAAACGAACAACAGCAACCAGAGCAACCTGGTGCCATCCAACCTGGCAGCCGATTACTTATTGACAGCAGATGGCCGCTATACTATGCGTGGATACAGGAAAGCGTATGACGAAGGCGTGCTGGAAGGATATGTAACCGAAACAGGGCTCAACTTTATAGTAAGCCTGGATTACAACCATTTCAAAAATGCCTTTGGAAAAAGAAAGAAGCAACAGAGCGGAACCGACAGCACGGCTGTAAAAAAATAACTATGCCCAAACAAGAGACTACAAAAATATCATTGATATTATTAGTTGCGCTGGTGATAAGCTCGTGTAGTAACAGCAGGCATTTGCCTGCCGGTGAATCGTTATTTAAAGGAAGCAAGGTACATATCGATGATAATGAGGCGAGCAAGAAAGAGCGCAAGGTTTTAAAAACAGATCTAGTGGGCGTAGTACGACCAAAAACAAATTCGAAAACACTGGGTGTACGTATCAAGTTATCACTTTATAACCTTGCAGGAGATACGAAGAAGAAAAAGGGCATACGGCAATGGCTGCGTAATAAAGTAGGCGAGCCCCCCGTTTTGGCGAGCAGCGTGCGTCTCAACAACAACAAGGACATTATGGTAAACCTGCTACAAAACAGGGGTTTTTTCGATGCAACGGCATCGGCCAAAATGCAGACTAGCAAGAGAAGGAAATCAACAGCCGTATTTGAGATCACGACCGGCCCGCAGTACACAATAAACAAAGTTTACTTCAGGAAAGATTCATCGTTCATCGCACACAAGATAGACAGTAACTTTTCCGCTACATTATTGGGGCCCGGCGCACCTTATAATCTTGATCTTATCAAGGCGGAACGGGCGCGAATAGACAGAGGTTTGAAGAACGAGGGGTTCTTTTATTTCACGCCGGACTATGTACTTGTGATAGTGGACAGCTCAATAGGCGATCACAAAGTGAACATGTATGTGCAGCTAAAGCATAAAGAAATACCGCCTGAAGCATACAGGAGATACAACATAAACGACATCTTCCTTTATGCTAATTACAAGCTTCGTGGCAACAACGAGGATACATCTAATACCAATTAGACAAAATAATTCGGCATGATTTTTGCTATAGATTAGTATGGCTATTTTACAAACAATTAGTGTCAAGGAAACAATAGAAGAACTGACAGTTTTGCTCAATAAATCTACTGTAGCTACAAAGCCGA
>CAIRTW010000273.1 GCA_903881585.1 uncultured Bacteroidota bacterium
ATCTAGTAAAAAGCATTGAAAATGAAACTATAAAAACGCTCACATCCTTCGACTATTATATGAATAGCTTTAGTGCCGTTTTTTAATGTCTAATTGGTATTACTGCGTTTCTGGATATGATATGAAGGGCCGTAAATTTGTAATGAAGGGTGGTTTTGGTGGCATAAGCGAATTTTCGAAAGAGACACATTATTTATTTTCACTAAATAATAAGAGTCTGCTAAACGGGATATAAAAAGAAGGTGGGGAAATGAGAGTGCTACAATCCTGTATTCAATTGTGCCAGCAGCTCATCGCGGAAGTTCTTGGAAATGGGAATCTCGGTCTCGTTTATTTTCAGGAACGAGGAGTTGATGAGATCTACTTTGTCCAGGTTTACAGCATAGCTGCGGTGTACCCGAAAAAAATTCTTAGCGTTTATCTTATCCAGATATTCGGGAATACTACCGCGCACCAGGAATTTTTTAGCAGCCATGTGAAAGGTAACGTACGCTCCTTCGCTTTCTATGTATTGCACGTCATCGAACTTCACCTTGTGAAAATACTGTCCGTCCTTGATAAACAGGGCGCCTTTTATAAGGTAATTATCTGCACTTTTCTTTTTGTCAGGCGCTTGCTGCATATTGAAGTTGCTCAGCGCAATTTCTATGGATAACAGCAGGTCCTTTTTATTGAATGGCTTCGAGAGATAGGCGTTAGGCTGTACCTTTTTTGCCCTTTCCACCGTTGCCTTATCACTGTTGGCGGTAAGAAATATGATAGGTATATCGTAGTTGCTTCTTATGTGCATACCTAGATCTATTCCATCTTTATCCCCATCTATCTGAATATCCAGCAATACAAGATCAGGCGATTCTTTTTCCAGCATCAGGACGGCCGCATCATAACTTTTACATGGCTTGGGCACTACATAGTTCAGCTCCTCAAGCAATTGGCGCAGGTCGCTTGCTATGATGAACTCATCTTCCACTATGCCTATTTTCGCCTCGTACATACGATGTTTTAGTTGCAACAGGAACAAAAAATATTCCTGTAAATATAAAAATACCTTTTCCCCTTTCAGTTCGTTTTATGATTAAGGGATTGTTAATACACTGTTTTCTTCTTCTCATCCGGTGTAAATGAGAATTTCATACAGAACCCTTTATCGTAGTAATAACTTACGTCTCCGTTAAGCTGCTCGGTGAGCCCTGTGATCAGCCTCATTCCCATAGAGGGCAGGTCCCCGATGCCAATACCTTCTTTAAGGCCAGGCCCGTTATCCCGATATACCAGAGAATATTTTTCCCCTTCTTTACCTGATTGCAGTATTATACGTGGATCGCTGACATTGGTAAAGGCGTACTTAAAAGAATTGGTAAACAGCTCATTCAGTATCAGCCCCAGCAACACCGCCTGGTCGATCTCAACATTCATCTCGTGAATATTATTTTCCAGAATAAACTGTTTTTCATCAATAGTATATATCCCTGCTATCTGGTTGAAAATGTCTCCCGCAAATGTCCCTAATTCCAGTGCCTCCAAAGCATCTTCCTGGTAGAGGCGCTGGTGTATCGCTGCTATGGCCATTATCCGGTTTCTCCCTTCCAGCAAGGCTCTCCTGGCTTTTTCATCATCAATTCCGCGCGATTGCATTTGCAGCAGGCTGCTGATCACCTGCAGATTGTTTTTCACGCGGTGGTGTACTTCTTTTAGCAACACATCTTTCTGGGCAAGCGAAACTTCCAGGTCATCCGTCTTTTTCTTCAGGTCCCCTGTTCTTTCCTGCACTACTTTATCCAGGCGCTTATTCTCACGCCGCAACCTGTAAACCCGCCAGCGGTAACCTGCTATTACCATTACAACAGCAGCGATGACTACGGCAAATAAAAACCACAGGTTCAAGTAAAAGGGACGTGTAACATTGATGTTTATGACTAACTCGTTTTTACTCCAGACCCCGTCTGCGGCCTGCGCTTTTATGTGCAGTACATGTGTATCATAAGGCAGCCTGCTGAAACGGAGTGTACGGTCTTTTTGCACGTTCCAGCCAGTGTCTATGCCGTCTATTTTCCAGTAATAATTGGTTTGTTGCGGATTGTCGAAATTAAGCAACGCAAACTCGAGCGTAAAAAAACGGTCCTGCGGGTTGAGGGTGATCGTGTTGCCGGCGACCAGCGATGCTCTCTTATCCTCCAGCTTGTTGGTCTCGCCATTGAACTGCAAAAATGAAGTGATCGCTAAATTTGACCTGCTTTTTTTGTCGGAAGTATCTGCTAAGAAATTGCGCGGGTCTATTACAGTAATGCCATTCAGCGAACCAAAATAGATGAGGCCGGAATCATCTTTATAATGCGATACGCGGTTGAATTCGTTATTGGTAATGCCATCGTCCTCCGTATATGTTTTCACTACTCCCGTAGCCTTATTCATTTTCATTATTCCATAGTCGCTGCTCATCCATACGTTGCCGTAATCATCATCATACACTGCATATATATTGTTATTGCTCAGCCCATCTGCCTGTGTATAGAGCTTACTGATCTTGTTTGCCCTATCCCATCTTATAAGGCCACTTTCAGTTGCCAGCCAGTATATGCCATTGGCATCCTGTATAAAATGCTGAAATTGAGTGGCCGGGAGATAGTGGCTTCCTGTGTCTGCTGCCGAGTAACGGGCGGTGATGCCTTTGGCGGCATCCATTGCATACAGTCCGGTATTAGTACACATCCATACCTGGCCATTACGGTCTGGCGTTATACATAACACCAGCGAGGCAGATAACTCTTCAAAATCATTGTATTGTGTATATGGCGCAAAAGCCAGGGTATTTTCATTAAACCACCGAAGGCCGGGATTGTAACCGAGGATGCACTTTCCTTTTGCATATTCGTAAACACACCAGCAATCTCCAATCATTGAAGCAGGCTTCTTGAATTTGGTCACCTTTCCTTTCCCGTCAACAATACATTCATCACCGGCCATTATACCACCGGATATTTTTTTCGCCGGATAGTAATATCCTTGGTCCAGTAATTTCGACTTCCCGGTCGCTTTATCGATACAAAACAAACCTCCAAATTCATTGCTCACATAAAGTTTACCGTTCCATTCAATAATCCCCCGGCATGCATTTATGGCCCCAATCCCTTTTTTGCCATTGTAATACTGCCGAAATTGGTTTTTTCTCAGGGTCAGTTGGTACAAACCATACCCGGTTGATATCCATGTGCGGTCTTTACTGCCGGGTATCAGGCTGATCCTCTCATCGAAGCCCGGAATTTTCTCTTCCCGGAAATCGCGCAGTACACCAGTTCCAGGAATGAATATTTTATAGTCATAGAAAACAGCTGCTCCGTTATTGATGGTGGCAATAGGATTTGGGTCTGACAGCCGGGGAGGAAATACGCCGCTCACGTTTTTTATTTCCAGGTCTGGAGATATGTAGTATAAAACAGCCCGTTCCTTGGTCACAATATATATACCGTGCTCATCTGCCTCATAAACTACCGAAGAAGGTACAGGGGGAGCGTTTACAGTTTTTACTATTTTGCCCCTGATATCTGCTTTCGACAAATCATTATTGCTGTTTGCA
Organism: uncultured Bacteroidota bacterium; assembly: GCA_903881585.1. GTDB lineage: Bacteria > Bacteroidota > Bacteroidia > Chitinophagales > Chitinophagaceae > Nemorincola. Next base: position 3,575 of record CAIRTW010000273.1, read on the forward strand.
ATATAGAAGGATTTTGTCTGCGGGTCACAGCCAATTAACGTATATCCCCCAGGAATTTTCCAGGTTGTTAATCCCTTTTTCGGATGCCATACATAGAACTGGTTTTCCACCGTGCGGCACACTAAACTACTGTCTGCCAAAATGAACATGTCCCATATCGTGCCTTTAATGTTACCAAGTACATCCGACATCGGTATCACCTTTCCGGTGAGCGGATTGAAGATGCAATCATGTTTTTTTGCCCTTGAAACGAGCCATAAATTCCCGTTGGCATCTTCTGCGACCTGTTGTATATCATCGAACGCCGGATTTCGCACAGCGTAATAAGTAACAAATTTGTAGCCGTCAAAACGGCTTAGCCCCTGTGGCGTAGCAGCCCAGATGAAACCCGCACGGTCTTGGTATGTAGAGGTTACCTGACGGTGGGGAAGACCGTCTTTCACATCCCAGTGCTTCAGCCCAATGACATACTCCTGCGCATGAAGCAGGGTGCAGCCTAAAACCAAAAGTGAAGTAAGTAGTTTTTTCAAGCAGGAGCATTGAGGAGATAAATATAGCGGATTTTGTTTTGTGAGTTGCATTACCACCTTGGCAAAAAAAATCCCGCATCAATGATGCGGGATTAAAATATTATTTTGAAAAGGAATTAGTTACCCAGGTAAGTTTTCAGCAGCTGGCAACGGCTGGCCGTGCGCAGCTTGGTGATCGCTTTATCCTTTATCTGGCGTACACGCTCACGGGTAAGTGAGAATTTCTCGCCGATATCTTCCAGGCTCATGGGGTTGGCCACGCCTATGCCGAAGTATAATTTTATTACGTCGCGCTGGCGGTCTGTAAGTGTGCTTAAAGAACGCTCTATTTCGCAACGGAGTGATTCGCCATGGTAAAGCTCAGCATCAGCAGCATCCGAATTTGGATTCTCCAGTATGTCCAGCAGGGTATTGTCTTCGCTGTCCACAAATGGTGCATCAACAGATACGTGTCTTGCGGCTACGCCCAGTGTTGTTTCCACTTCTTCGGTGCCTATTTCCAGCAGTTCTGCAAGCTCTTCTGTAGATGGTTCGCGCTCATACTCTTGTTCGAGCTGGGAATATGCTTTGCTTATTTTATTAGAAAGGCCAACTTTGTTTAATGGCAGGCGCACGATACGCGATTGTTCGGCAAGTGCCTGCAATATAGACTGGCGTATCCACCACACCGCATAAGATATGAATTTAAAGCCACGCGTTTCATCAAAGCGCTGTGCTGCCTTGATAAGGCCGAGGTTACCTTCGTTGATAAGATCGCTCAAAGAGAGGCCCTGGTTCTGGTATTGCTTTGCAACGGATACAACGAAGCGCAGATTAGCTTTTGTGAGCTTCTCCAGTGCGCGTTGATCGCCCTGTTTGATTCGGATCGCGAGCTGCACTTCTTCTTCCGGCGTAATAAGATCTACCTTGCCTATTTCCTGCAGGTATTTTTCAAGGGATTGGCTTTCACGGTTGGTAATGGATTTCGTGATCTTTAGCTGACGCATGGACATAAACTAATAATTGTGTGTGTGTGAAATTATATAAGCTTACTGCTATAAGAATCAATGATAGGGGTATAACTACGGCAAAACTAAGGCTCTTGGCAATCAAACCCAAAAAAAATTATCATAGCGTTAACAATTATTTCTTATATGTCTGAATGTGTTTAATAAATATTCGACAGAATCAGGAATAAAATTTTGATTGTAGCTGCATTTTTTTATTATTGCATCCAAACTGATAACAAGTGAACAGCACTGCAATGAATAAAAAGAAATTAATGTACTCATTAGAATTTCCGATAAGATGCTCTCCAACTATATTGTACGAGTTTTTATCTACGCCTGTAGGCTTGCAGGAATGGTTTGCCGATAAGGTAGATCAGCGCGAACATACCTTTTTCTTCACCTGGAATGGCAGTGTGGATACTGCGGATATACTCGAACATATAGACAACGAATTTATCAGGTACCGCTGGAATCACCAGAGCAAGGATGAATTTTTTGAATTTAGTATAGAGCAAAGCCCGGTAACCAGCGAGACTATACTCCGGATCACTGATTTTGCAGACAAAGCAGACCAGAAAGACCAGGAGCGCCTGTGGAATTCGCAGGTGAGCGATCTGAAGCACCGCATCGGCAGCTAGTGTGCCGCCCCGGAGATGTTATTAATTCATTTTTCCTCTTTTATAAAAGCTTGCTTCTGGTACCAGAAGCAGGCTTTTACGTTCTAACAAAAGGTTAATCTCACGGCGGTGATTCACGAATCGCTGTTGTTTTATGTAGGTTTGCACCAGAAACGATATAAGTATTGATAAAGAAGCTCGACATATTGCTCATCCGGAGTTTCATCGGGCCATTTATTGTTACTTTTTTTGTGTCCCTGTTCGTGCTCATGATGCAGTTCTTCTGGCTGTATATGGATGAGATGATCGGCAAGGGCCTGAACATATGGATCATCGTTCAGTTGCTGGTATATATGTCCACAACACTGGTGCCGCTCGCACTGCCGCTGAGTGTGCTTCTTTCTTCTATCATGACCTTCGGCAACATGGGCGAGAATTTTGAGCTCGTAGCCATTAAGTCTTCCGGTATTTCCTTGCTTCGCTTTATGCGGCCCCTTCTTTTATTTATACTGTTTATTTCGGGCCTGGCGTTCTTGTTCAGCAATGATGTGATCCCTGTGGCCAATCTTAAAGCGCTCTCTCTTCTTTACGACGTACGTAATTCTAAGCCGGCCCTCAACATCCGCCCGGACCAGTTCAATAGTGACATACAAGGCTACTCGATAAGAGTAGGCAGCAAGGACAAGGAAGGAAACATTATTCGCGATGTGATCATCTATGACCACACAGATATGCTGGGCAATGACAAGATCGTATTGGCCAAAGAGGGACAGATGATACCTGCGCCCGACAAGCAGTCGCTCATATTCAGGCTGAAGGATGGCTGGCAATACCAGGAAGGGTATGACCGCGGAGCGCACAATTTCACACAAACGAGAGCCCACTTTGCCATGTACGATAAAGTATTTGATCTCTCTGGGTTTAAGTTTACACGCGCCAACGAAGACCTGTTTAAGAACGCCTACCAGATGATGAATGTGGCGCAGCTGAAAGAGAGCATTGACAGCCTGGGCAAAGACAAGCGGAGGAGCTACAATAACATGGGCGGCTATATGGCGCCTTACATCACATATGGCAACAAGGCAAAAGAGGGAGACTCCCTGGGCAAAAAGATGAACAGGTATTCTTATGCGGCGCTCAAATACGATTCCACCTTTTTGCAGCTGGTTCCCGATTCTTTAAGAACCACTGTGATGCAAACTGTTGTTAATAACCTTCGCAGCTTCAAGTCGCTCGCTGATGCCAATTCACTGGATAAAAAACTACAGTCGGAAAACTATCTGAAACTTGCAGTAGAGCTGCACCGCAAGTTTACGCTGCCCTTTGCATGTATCCTGTTGTTCCTTATAGGCGCTCCGCTCGGGGCTATTATACGCAAGGGCGGGCTGGGTATGCCATTGGTGATAGCTGTGGTGTTTTTTATCACGTTTCATATCCTTAATATCACGGGGGAGAAACTGGTAAAAGCCGGGTCCGCAGTTCCCTGGCTGGGCATGTGGATGTCCACGATGATATTGCTGCCTGTAGCCTTCTGGCTGATCAATGCTGCCCGTAAAGACTCGAATATCTTTAATCGTGAGTTGTACGTCCGGTTTTTCAAAATCGTAGCCAGGGCATTTGGCGGCGGTTTGTATGTAGCGATAGCCGATGCAGAGGCGGGCGATCCTAAAAATAATGTTGTATAAACAAGGAAACTTTGCTTAGAAAGCGGAATATATCATACAATCCCTGGTTCTTTTTTCCGTTCCTTGCGTGGATCGTTATAGGAGCCGTACTACAGTTACTGTTTACTAAGGATCAGCTGTTCTTTGCTATCAATACGCATTATACCCCTTTTGCCGATGTAGTGATGTACTACACCACATGGCTGGGCGAAGGGTGGTTTATTGTGATCTTGCTTTTATTGCTATTTGCTGTTTCCCGCTTTCGCAATTTGTGGTATTTTATTACTGCCACTTTGTGCAGCCTCATACCGATGGCAATACAACAGGGCCTGAAAGAATTTTTTAAAGCGCCCCGGCCGCGGTCCTATTTTCACGACACTACCGTAATGCACTTTGTCTCAACCTGGCCCAGCCTTGTGAATAATAGTTTTCCTTCCGGCCATAGCGAGGGTGCGTTCAGTTTTTTTTGTTTTGCTTCCCTGTTATTGCCCGAAAAGTATAGAAAGTTTGGGCTGTTATTTTTCCTTGTCGGATTGTGTGTCTGTTATTCCCGCATCTACCTCACCGCACATTTTTTTGCCGATGTATATGCCGGGAGCATTATAGGCGGGGTAGTGACTACAGTGGTTTATTCTTTGATGAGCAGGTATAAGGATACACTCGAAAAAAAGAAGATTGGTTAAAAATTGTTGCTACCTTTCAAATCTGTTTTTTGCAAGCAGATGAATAAATGTTTTTGAGGTTTGGATATAAAGGATAAACTGCCAGCCGGTACGAAATCAGAAGCACACAGCTATCATCTTTTTCTTGATGAAGCAGGTGACACTGCTTTCTATAGCCTGCATAAAAAGGTGATCATAGGAACGCATGAACGGGGAGAGATCAGGTACTATAACTTTCTAAAAGAGAAGATATCAACGATTACAGACCTGTATGATTGCGAAAATAATAAAGGGTATAGTAATTACTATACCCTTGAAAAACCATTAACTGTTGAAAATATGCTTAAATAAAAAAAGTGCCCGCAAATGTCCTAAGCTAGGATACCCTGCAACGACATGGAGTCGGAGTTCAAACGCAGAAGGCACACCATAAAAGTAATATTATTTTGCAACGTTACAAATTGATAAAAACATCACCGTAATCTATGGTCTTATCATACATTTCCATTGATTTTTCACATAATCCATTACTCGCGTAAAGCTACATGCCCAATTACCTCAGATACATAATCATCATCCTGGCAGGGTCATTTCTGTTCTTCCCCTTCCTGGGGCATGTACACCTGTTCGACTGGGACGAGATAAACTTTGCTGAGTGTGCGCGTGAAATGATCGTATCGAAAGACTATCTCCGTGCGCAGATAGACTTTATGCCGTTTTGGGAGAAGCCACCCTTGTTTATATGGATGCAGGTGCTTGCCATGAAGCTATTTGGGGTAGGGGAGTTTGCGGCACGTTTCCCTAATGCGCTGGTTGGTGTCACAACATTGGTTACGTTGTACTATGCGGGAAAAAGGGTGGTAAATGAAAAGGCAGCTGCATGGTGGGCGCTATTGTATGCCGCCACCTGGTTGCCTCATTTTTACTTCAAATCAGGTATCATAGACCCATCTTTTAATTTGTTCATTTTTCTTGCGTTTTTCCAGGTCTACCTGCTGCGTTTTTCAGAGCGTAAACTATTGCATGCTGTGCTTGCCGGGTTGCTATTAGGGCTGGCAGTACTCACGAAGGGGCCTGTCGCCATTTTAATAGCCCTGCTGGCGTTTGCGGTCTATCTCATAATTAGCAAGGGGCTGAATGGCTACAAACTGAAGCATCTCGTTGTTATTGCTGTTTGCACCCTTATACCCGTAGCGCTATGGCTAGGCGCTACAGTGGCTGCAAATGGATTGGAGTACGGTAAGTGGTTCGTCTCAGAGTTTATCACCTACCAGGTGCGCCTGTTCAGCACGGAAGATGCGGATCACGGCGGCCCGTTTTATTACCATTTCATTGTGTTGCTGCTTGGCTGCTTTCCTGCATCTATGTTCCTGTTCCAGTACACTAAACGCCGCCATCCGGAGGGGCATGAAGGGGAGTTTACGAAATGGATGTGGATACTGTTTTGGGTAGTGCTTATCCTGTTTTCCATTGTTAAAACCAAGATCGTTCATTATTCTTCCCTTTGTTATTTCCCGCTCACCTTTCTTGCTGCACTGCAGTTGTATCGGTTAAGCGACGGGCACGTGCGTCTTAAAAAAGGCATGAAGCCCATGATCCTTGTCATCGGATCACTGGTAGCGTTTCTTATTGCCGCTTTGCCTGTTGTTGGAATATACAAGGAAAAACTGATACCGTATATCAATGATCCGTTTGCGGTGGGCAACCTGGGCGCAAATGTGCCGTGGAGCTATATGGAATGTCTTTGGGGCGTGGTATATCTTGCGGGCATATGGGCTGCCTGTTTTCTGATGGGCAAAAATTTCAAGAGAGGTATGTTGCTGCTTTGTGCAGTACAGATCATTATCATACAGGTCACAGTTATTCACTTCACTCCCAAGATAGAAGCCTACACCCAACGGGCTGCAATAGAATACTACAAGAGTTTTGAAGGCAAGGATGTCTATGTGCATTCACTAGGGTATAAAAGCTACGCAACCTTGTTTTATACCCAGAAGTTGCCCGATACTAATCCCAACTACCGCAGCACGCGTGTGGATAAAAATGGCAAAGACGTGCAGCCGATAGCCAATGAGCCGTGGCTGCTGAATGGGGCAGTAGATAAGCCTACCTATTTCATTTGCAAAATACAGGACAGCGCGAAGTTTGCCGCTCTGCCGCAACTTACTGAAACGGGCGGCAGCAACGGATTTGTTTTCTTTAAAAGGAAGTGATAATAGTTAGTGCGTTTGATAGCTGAGGATGATGCGCTCAGATTTGTCAACTTTTTAAAAGTTGACAAATCTCGTTACCAAACACAGAAAAAATGGAACAGCTACTCCACAAAATACATTTTCATCACCCCCTTATTTTTCGCGTCGATCTCGCCGCGGTAGCTGCAATGAAACTCGTCTTTTACGAGTTCGTAGGTTGTCTGTGAAATGTTGATCCTGCCCGGTTCACTTTTTTCTTCCATACGGGCCGCAGTGTTCACGGTATCGCCCCAGATATCATAAGCGAATTTGATGACGCCCACTATACCTGCTACCACGTTTCCGCTATGTATGCCTATACGCACTTCAAAAGTTCTTTCGCCCATTTTCTTTTTCCGCTCCGCCATAAAATTGGCAATTTCTCTCGCCGCATTTACCATTGCAGTCGCATGTTTCGGATTAGCGATTGGCAGGCCCGAGGTGGCGAGATAGGCATCGCCCACCGTCTTTATTTTTTCGATTTTATTTTTCCGTATGATCTCGTCAAAAGCCTTGAAGCAGGTGTGCAGCTCATCTACCAGCTGCTGTGGTGTCATGTTTTCAGCGGCTTTTGTGAAGCCTACAAAATCGGTGAACATTACCGTTACATTCTCAAAATATTTTGCAGCTGCTGTACCTGTTTCCTTTAATTCCTCGGCTACTCCCGCTGGCAATATGTTTAGCAGCAGGTCGTCACTTCTTTTCTTTTCGCCCGAAAGCAACTTATTTGATCTTTTCTGAAGATTGTAATTCCGTAGCACAAACAATATTACAAGCAGCAGCAGTGCAATGCCGGCAATGAAAAATATGCGCTCATTATGCTTTTGGGCAAGCTCCAGGTTTTTCAGGTCTTGTTCCCGTTTCCGCTCCAGCTCTATTATTTTTATCTTGTTCGCGCTCCCGAAAACCGAGTCGTGCATAGTAACGTATTGCTGGTAGCTTTCCAATGCACCGATATAGTCACCGGTCATTTTCTGCACTTCAGAAAGATTGAGCGAATAAGTTTGTAAATAATCCAGGTCGCCTATTTCTTTGGCTAAGGCAACAGCTCTGCTCAGATACTCCAGCGCTTTATTCAGTTTCTCTTTTTTTTCATTGGCAGTCTGTGCAACAATGGTATCCCGCGCCATGGCAAGATAACAAGCGCCAATATTTCCCACATTTGCGATCAGGTCATTTTTATCACCGAGCTCTTCAAATATTTTGATCGCCCTCAGGCCATACTCCAATGCTTTCGGATAATTGTGCAGGCTGGTATAGGAACTGCTGATGTTGCCGAGATCGGATGCAATGCCATGCCTGTCGTTTAATTCTTCGCAGAGCTTCAGCGCTCTCATACTATATTCCAGGTTCTTGGCGTAGTTATTCAGGTTATTATAGGTGTTGCCAATGTTTCCCAACGTGATGGCCAGGCCGTCCTTTGCACCAAGTTCCTCGAATATTTTTTGCGCCCTTGAATAGTAGTCGAGGGCTGATGTATAATTTTCCTGGTTGTTGTATATGTTGGCAATATTCCCATAGTTTCCTGCAATACTTTTTTTGTCTCCCAGCTCCTCATTTAGCTTTAAAGACTTCAGGGCATAATCCAGGGCCTTTGGATAGTCTGAGCGCGACATATAATTTACGCCCAGCATCCCGTAGGCTGTTGCTATGCCTTTTTTCCATTCGAGTTTGTCGGCCAGGGCCAGGGCAGACTCTCCGTACAATATTCCGTGAGCGGGATCTATGTTTACATAAGCATAACACAGTGCATTGCGCAGTTTTACATTGTTCGTGTCCTCTTTTCCATTTGGCAGTTCTTTGATCAGTGAGTCTATCAACGGTTGCCCATGCAGGCGTGCGGCGCAGGGCAGTGCACAGAATACACATAGTGATAAGATGACCCACTTTATACGCATCGCCATGCTCTTGTTATAATACAATTTACGACATTATTTCAGCTGGCAAAATACATTTTCAGAACACCTTTGTTCTTTGCTCCGATCTCACCGCGGTAAACACAGCTGAACTCGTCTTTAACTAATTCATAGGTGGTCTGCGATATATTCACTTTCCCGGCCTCACCATGCTCTTCCATGCGCGCGGCGGTATTTACAGTGTCGCCCCATATGTCGTACGCAAATTTTATCGCGCCAACAATACCGGCCACTACATTACCACTATGTATGCCGATACGAACTTCAAAAGTATTGCTTCCCAGGCGTTGTTTCCGTTCCTTCATGAAAGCCGATATCTCCAGTGCGGCATCCACCATTGTAGCCGCATGTTCAGGGTCAGCTATCGGCAAGCCGGAAACAGCAAGGTAAGCATCGCCCACAGTTTTTATTTTTTCAATGTTGTGGCTACGGATGATGTCATCAAAGGCTACGAAGCAGGCGTGCAGTTCATCAACCAGTTGCTGCGGACTCATTTTTTCCCCGGCTTTTGTAAAGTCAACAAAGTCGGTGAACATAACTGTTACATTATCAAAATACTTAGCCGCGGCAGCGCCTGTTTCTTTCAGTTCCTCTGCTACTTCGGCCGGCAGTATATTGAGCAGCAGATCATCAGAACGCTTCTTTTCTTTCGTGAGCAGCTGGTTGTTTTTTTTCTGGATGTTGGAATTGCGCAGCACAATGATGATCACCAGCAACAGTAGCGCTATGCCAGCTATCAGGAACACTTTTTCATTCTTATTCTTTGCCACTGCCAGCTGCGCCAGTTTCAGGTCCCGGTCCTTAAGCTCCAGGTCGTGCTGGTGTTCGGTTTGTTTTATCCTGAAGTCATTCGCAGATGAATAGACAGAATCATTCATTGTGCTGTACTGCCTATAGCTTGCCAGAGCCTCTTTATAGTTGCCCGCCAGCAGGTAGGCATCTGAAAGGTATTGGCTGAACTCAATGATATTATCCAGCTGTTTTATCTTCCGGCTGGCTTCTATTGCATTGGTCAGATAGTTTATTGCCAGCCTCAGTGTCTCGGTTTTACTGCTGCGCGATTTACTTCCTGTATCCTTTGCTATTGCCAGGTAAGCCTCTCCGGTATTGCCCATGGCTATTGCCGTGCTGTATTTATCGCCTTGCTCTTCAAAGGCTTTCAATGCCTTAGAATCATATTCCAGTGCTTTTTTGTAATCTTTTTTGTGCATATAGGCATCTCCTATATTGCACATCTGGATAGCTATTCCATTATGGTTACCGATCTCTTCTGATATTTTTAGCGCTCTCAGATCGTATTCTATTGCTTTATCATAGTCTCCTTGCGAAAAATAGAAAATGCCCAGGTTGGAAAGGTTGGATGACAATCCATCCTTATCCCCGTTCTGCTCAAATATCTTTAGCGCATTGAGGTTGTACTCCAGGGCCTTAGGGTAGTTCTTTTCATATTGATATACTGTGGCAATGCTTCTCAGGCTATTGGCCATGCCGCGTTTGTCGCCGGTCTCTTCAAATTTTTTCAGGGCCTTAAGGTCATAGTCAAAAGCGTTGGGATAATCTGATTTGTACTGGTAATTATTGCCGATGGTGCTATATCCAAGTGCAATACCCTTTCCCCACTTTATGTCGTTGGCCAGTGCCAGTGCCTGCAAACCATAGCTGATCCCGCTATCCGGATTGATGATCCGGTAATCAGATGAGATATCGTGCAGTATCCGCACACGTTCGGTATCACTTTTTTCAGAGAGAACGGCTTTGATCAGGGAGTCAATTTCCTCCTGCCCCCGCTTTTGTGCGTGCAGCCGGATAGATATTAGTAAGAGTAAAAATCCGATCAGTCTTCTCAAACGTATCTTTTATTAAAGTACAATAAAACGGACTTTAGTTTGATTCTGGATATTTTCCAACAAAGTTAATTTTTATTTATTTATAATAAATCGGTAAAATTATTTTTATATCACTACATTTATGTTGTATACCAGCTGTTTTGAATATGCAATTTAACAAGGTCAAAAAGTTCATACTGGGTAAGCTCAAAAAAGAATTACCTAAGAACCTTACTTATCATAGTTTGGGGCACATAAAAGATGTTTATAAAGCTGCCGAGAACCTGGCGATGCTTCAAAAGGTAGAAGGCGACGATCTTACGTTGCTGTTAACTGCCGTTTTGTTTCATGACTCAGGTTTCCTGAAGCAGCAGAAAGAACATGAGCGCGTAGGTTGCGATATAGCCAGGGAGTACTTGCCTGAATATGACTATGCGCCAGAACAGGTGGAGCAGATATGCGGCATGATCATGGCCACACAGATACCACAGACACCTCATAATAAGCTGGAACAGATAATTTGCGACGCCGATCTCGATTATCTTGGCAGAGATGACTTCTTCACCATCGGTAATAAACTCTACGATGAGCTGTGCATGTATGGCATCATCAATACGGAGCTGGAATGGAACAAGCTTCAGGTGCGTTTCCTTGAAAAACACCGCTACTTTACCCCCGTTGCAAAAAAACTCAGGAAAGAAAAGAAAGCGGCGAATCTTGCTCTTGTAAAATCAAAAATCAAAAAGTAACTCCTAAGAAAAATAGCCGAAGATTTGCAATACCTCCAAATTCGCAGGATAGGCGGTGATATAGCTTTGTCCGCTGCTCTCGGAATGGATTTTACCAGCAATGTATTGCCGCACACAAATGCCGTAGTTTTTGGGCTGCATTAACTAATTTTACCCAAAATTTTGAAGATTCAAAAGGACTTCAAATCGAACGGGCCGTTTCTTTTGATCAACTAATTTATTAATACTCAAAAACATGCAACGCGACACCGCCATATTCAACCTGATAAACGAGGAGCTGCTGCGCCAGCGCCGTGGACTGGAACTTATAGCTTCTGAAAACTTTACCAGCTTGCAGGTGATGCAGGCCATGGGGGGGGTGATGACGAATAAATATGCAGAGGGTTATCCCGGAAGGCGCTACTATGGCGGCTGCGAGGTGGTGGATATCAGTGAGCAACTGGCTATTGACCGGGCCAAAGAAATGTTCAATGTAGGTTATGCTAATGTGCAGCCACACAGCGGCTCACAGGCCAATGCTTCCGTCATGCTTGCTGTGCTGCAGCCGGGAGATACTATCCTGGGGCTGGACCTGAGCATGGGCGGCCACCTTACGCATGGTTCGCCGGTAAGTTTTTCAGGCAAACTGTACAAGGCAGTCCATTACGGGGTGGGCAAAGAGACCGGCCTTGTGGACTATGATGATATGGAGCGCAAGGCGATGGAGCACAAGCCCAGGCTGCTTATCTGCGGGGCATCAGCCTACAGCCGCGATTGGGACTACGCCCGCATCCGCGCGATAGCGGATAAAGTTGGTGCGCTGGTAATGGCAGATATTGCCCACCCGGCAGGTCTTATAGTAAAAGGGCTGCTCAATAGCCCCTTCGCTCACTGCCACTTTGTAACGACTACTACACACAAGACACTGCGCGGCCCGCGCGGCGGCCTCATTCTCATGAAGGATGACTTTGAAAACCCGATGGGCATCAAAGGCCCCAAGGGAGAGATTCGTATGATGAGCCAGCTGATAGATCTGGCAGTATTTCCGGGTTCACAGGGCGGTCCGCTGGAGCATGTGATCGCAGCCAAGGCGGTGGCCTTTTACGAGATACTGGATGATGACTTCCTGGACTATGCAAAACAGATCATTGCCAACGCACAGGCAATGGCCGGCGCATTTACGGAGAAGGGTTATAATATAGTTTCGGGCGGTACAGACAATCACCTCATGCTGATCGACCTGCGCAACAAAAACATCAGCGGCAAGAAAGCCGAGAATACATTGGTACATGCCGACATCACCATCAATAAGAACATGGTGCCTTTCGATGATAAATCTCCTTTTGTAACATCCGGTATCCGTGTTGGCGTTTCTGCTATGACCACGCGCGGCCTCAAAGAAAAGGACATGCCCACAATAGTAAACTGGCTGGACCGTGTGCTGATGGCCCCGGACGATGAAGTGATAATAAAGACAGTAAAGGGCGAAGTGAATGAATTTATTACGGGCTTCCCGTTATACCCCGAGCTGGGATAGAAAATATATTTTTTCAAAAACCAAACACCGACGCTCATTTTTACGTCTATATAGGTATGGATACCTATCAACTAAATGCCGTCACTTATCAGAAGATAAAAGCCAGGCTATGTTATTATCGTAAAGCATACCGCAAGCTCATCTTCTCTGCAAGAATTGTATTGCTGATCATTCGCCTGAAGTATTATTTGTGACGGGTGGTGAAGCCAGCTGTTGTAGACGAAGCATTGCAACGTCTCCCGCTCACATAGAATATCATGCGTCCTCGCCGGGCAACTCACTATCATACATGCCCCACTTCTTTGCAAGGCTGTTCCACTCAGCCGCGGGCAGTTGTGCGCTGCCATTATAACCGCCGGCCAGCTGCCTTTGCCGTAATGCCTCATAAAGTGTAATGGCGCAGGCTACCGATATGTTCAGAGATTGCACCATGCCCACTTGCGGAATGATAAAATTACCATCGCAATAACGGAGACATTCTTCGGTAACGCCTGCATGTTCATTGCCAAATACTAGCGCAACACGTTGGGTAAGGTCCAGCTCGTAGAGCGAATGAGATTCAACGCCCAGATGCGTAGCGAAAACTTTGTCGCAATGTTTTTTAACGGCTTCCATGCACTCTTTTGTATTATCATACTGGTGTATGGTGAGCCATCCCGCCGCGCTAGCGGAGCTTTTTTTGCCAAACCGTTTATGCCGGGACATGATGGTAGTAAGCACAAACAGGTCTTGCACACCCACCGCATCGCAGGTGCGCATCACCGCCGATATATTGTGCGGGTCATGTACATTTTCCATTACCACCACCAGGCCGTTTTGCCTGTGGTTCAGCACCCTTTTTATTTTCTCTTCCCTTTCAGGGGTCATAAATTCTATATTAAGCCAGTAATGTATTTAGATCGATCTCTGCTATGCTAACCTCCATTTTCTTGTCTGTAGCAATGCATGCCGCATATCCTTCTTTAATAACCACATCTTGCAGATACCACCGCACACCACCTGATATAACCGTATCCTCGCAAACATCAATTTCATTCAGCGGCTGAAAGATCCCTTTGCCTATGGCCTTTATGCAGGCTTCTTTTCTCACCCACGTTCTGCAAAATTCGGCATTCATATTTTCACTGCTGGTAATTCTATCCCATTCCTGCCCGCTAAAGTAGTCGCGCATACCCAGTATATCCCGTTCTTCTTCTTTTTCTATATCCACACCTATATGAGCGCCCTGACCACCTGCACAAAAAACGACACTGCCCGAATGGGACAAATTATAGTCAAAATTAGTATTTGCAAAATAAGGCTTTCCCCAGCTATTAACCCCTTGTGCATCTGCAAATAAACTGTGCTCCAGGTTATGGGCGGCCAATAACCTATAAAGCAATAATTTGCCAGCTATCTTCCGGTATTGCTGTATAGATGGGTCACTGGCGAATGTTTTTTCTTTGCTGATACTGTTGACAGCAGCCAGTAGCCTCTTGTGTATCTCCTCGTCCTGTATGCCGCCAATATCTGTAAAATAACCCGTTATCATGCCGCGATAAAATAACTAAAATAACTGGAGACCTGAATTTATTTTCTCCGATTTTAGCGACAAAGGTAGAATAGATACCATATTCACCAAGAGACGTTGCACTGCAACGTCTCTTGCATATCAAAAACCGATAACAAAGTAAATGCCTGCATGGCGGCAAGATTAATGTGCCGGTATCATCATCAAATTTTCCTTACAAATATCTAAGGCATGAATTTCGTATGGATTCTTACCCGTATGGGAAAGAAAATATTTCAGGAGGATTATAATTGTTGTAATTTTCGCTTAAATAAAAACAAAGCATCCCGGCAGCAGTAAATATGAATCCCAGCATTGTACTTGGAGTTTCCCGCCCCGACTTTTTGCATGAAGAAACACTTGCAGACATCTTTCGGATGTCCGCAAAGAATTTCTCAGGGAATACCGCGCTCATTTTCGGAGATAAGTCAGTTACTTATGCCGAACTGGACCGCTGGAGCGATGCCATGGCCGATCACTTGTACCAGAATGGTATTATGCCCGGCGACCCCGTTGGCCTGTGGTGGCCGCGTGGCCTGGAGTTGCATGTAGCCATATTGGGTATTGTAAAAGCAGGCGCATCCTACGTGCCGCTGGACCGTGAAATGCCTGCCGAGCGCGTAGAGACGGTGCTCACAGAAGTAGGTGCAAAGGGATATATCAGCCAGGATAAGCTTGCCATTGACTGCCCGATGTTCTCAGTGGTACCGCAGCCAGGAAAGGTTGCTGTAATACCCATTACTCTGGGGGCGAAGCCAGATAACTGGGCTTATGTATTATATACATCAGGCAGCACAGGCAAGCCTAAAGGCATACCTATAGCACATAGGCAGATATGCCATTTTGTGCGTGCAGAGCAGTCTGTGCTCGAAGTGCGCAGTACCGACCGGGTTTACCAGGGCTTTTCTGTGTCTTTCGATATGTGGTGCGAGGAAGTATGGATAAGCTACTTCGCCGGCGCCACATTATGGGTAGCCGATGCCACAACTGCAAAATCTATAGATGAGCTTGCCGATATATTGCGGCAGCAACATATTACGGTGCTGCATGCTGTGCCCAGCCTGCTGGCAGTTATGGAAGATGATATTTCATCCGCCCTGCGAATTGTAAATGCCGGGGGCGAGGCTTGTACCACACAGGTGCTTTCGAGATGGTCTATTCCCTCCCGCAGGTTTTACAACAGTTACGGACCTACGGAAACTACCGTAACCGCTACGCTGATAGCGCTGAAGCCGGGCGACCCGATAACGATAGGCATACCGCTGCCCAATTATAACCTGGCCGTTGTTGATGAAAAACTAAACATATTGCCTATGGGCGAGCGGGGTGAGCTGGTAGTAACAGGGCCCGGTCTATCCAGAGGATACATAAATCTGCCCGAGCTAACAGCACAAAAATTTGTGCCAAAGCCTGATGCATTGTCTGCCTTGCCGGGTGATGTAATGTACAAGACCGGTGATGCCGCCGTCATTAATCCAGATGGCAGTATTGACTTCCAGGGACGCTTTGATGACCAGGTGAAACTGCGCGGCTATCGCATTGAGCTTGGAGAAATAGAAAATCAGTTAAGCAATCTTACAGATATAACTGCGGCGGCAGTAGCCGTAAAAAAAGACGCAAATGGACAAGACCACCTCGCAGGCTATATAGTGTGCGATGATCCGGTGACCATGAACCAGCAGCATATACGCGAGGAGCTGGCAAAGGTGCTGCCCGCATACATGATACCCAGCGTCATCATGCAGCTCTCCGAAATGCCGCGCCTGCCCAGCGGCAAAATAAACAGGAAGGCGCTCCCCATACCAGCCATGCTGCTGGAAAATGCCGGCGCTATTACCAACGAAGTAATAGATCTGGATGCGCCCATAGAAGAGCGGGTAGTCGCTGCATTGCGCAAATTTTTCCCTAACCGCAACATTGATCTTTCACAGGATTTCTTTACAGACCTTGGCGGTCACTCCCTGTTGGCCGCAGCCTTTGTATCAAAGCTACGGCGTGAGGCGGGCATACCCCAGGCCGCACTGAAGGACATATATCTTATCCGCCCGCTCAATAAGCTGGTGGAATACTGGCAGTCGAAACCCGCGGCGGAGATGAAGGCCAAGCGTGTCTTTAATGAAGTGCCCAAGAGGCGGTTTTTACTTTGCGGTATCGCACAGACCTTTTCCCTGCTGATGGTGTATGGCCTTTTTGCGGTGCAGATATTTTTTCCCTACTTAGGTTACTACTATGTTGCGGAGGAGACAAAGAATACACCTTATGCGGTAACCACTGCATTATGCCTGTTTTGCCTCATTCCACCATTGTTTGCGGCATTCACTATAGGCGTCAAGTGGCTGGTGATCGGCAAGATGAAGGAAGGTGATTATCCGCTATGGGGCAGTTATTATTTCAGGTGGTGGTTTGTGAAGACCATGCAGCGGCTGCTGCCCGCTCAGTTTCTGAATGGCACCCCTTTGTACCCAGGCTACCTGAGCCGTATGGGCGTAAAAGTGGCCAAGGACGCGCAACTGGGCGCTGTGACCATAGGTGCAGAAGACCTCGTAACCATAGGCGAAGACGTAAGCATCAGCTCCCGCGTCACCATCAATAATGCCTATGTAGAAGATGGTATGCTGAAACTGCGGCGCGTAACCCTGGGCGATCATGCCTATATAGGCAGTGGCGCAATACTGGGCGGCGGCGCTACAGTAGAAGCTTGGGGCGAGCTGCAGGATCTTAGCTACCTGCAGGAAGGTAAGACCATTGCCAGTGGCGAGGTTTGGCAGGGGAGTCCCGCAGCGCTTAAAGAAAAGAAAGCAATAGAAGACCTGCCACAGCCGCTGTTTGTATCAGCTGCACGGCGGAGAAAGTATTCGCTGATTTTCACTTTGTCGCTCCTTATTTTTCCGTTCGTTATCCTGTTGCCGCTGTTGCCCACCATTATCATTATCCACAACATAGATAATTCCACACCCGACTACGACTTTAGTTACCTGGTCATTACGCCATCGCTGGCGCTGAGCTACATCATTGTCTTTGCCGTTGTTACAGTTATCCTTACGCGCCTGCTGCAATGGGGCATAAAGCCCGGCAAGTACCCCATCTACAGCATGTTCTACGTGCGCAAGTGGTTTGCAGACCAGCTCATGTCTTTGTCGCTCATCGTGCTGCACCCCATTTATGCCACGGTATATATATCCCTGTTGTTCCGTGCGCTGGGCGCCAAGGTGGGCAAGAATACCGAGATATCTACCGCCAGCAGTGTTACGCATCCGTTGCTTACCATAGGCAAGGGTGCATTTGTGGCCGATGCGGTGACGCTGGGCGAATCGGACGTACGCGGCCAGCAGCTCATCCTCGATAACACCGTTATAGGCAATAACAGCTTTGTAGGCAACAGTGCGCTGATACCACAAGGCTATCAGCTGCCGGGCCGTATGCTCATAGGCGTGCTGTCCGTACCGCCTAGTAAGGAACAACTGGAAGGTGAGACCGCCAAAGATTGGTTCGGCTCTCCGTCCATTGCATTGCCACGACGCCAGGCCAGCCGCACATTTGCTACTGAGCTTACAGCAAGGCCTTCGGCTACAAGGGTGCTTGCGCGCAGTGTAGTAGAGTTCATCCGCATACTCATACCCGAAACAGTGATCCTTATATGTAGCATCCTGTTCATCGCCTATGCACATGATCTGCTGGTAGCAGCGCCGTGGTGGATGATCATCATACAGCTTCCTTTCTATTACCTGTTTTTCATGGGCTTGCCGGCATTTATTGTAACTGCCGCGCTGAAGTGGCTCACCATAGGCATCTACAAGCCCGACCAAAAACCCATGTGGACCTCCAAAGTATGGCGCAGTGAAGCCATCACCTCCACCTACGAAGCGCTGTCCGTGCCATTCCTCCTCGACTTCATGCGGGGTACACCATGGCTACCCCTGATACTGCGTGTACTGGGCCTGAAAACAGGTAAGCGCGTATGGATGAACACCACCGATGTTACCGAGTATGACATGGTGCACATAGGCGATGACACCGCCCTCAACGAAGACTGCGGCCCGCAGACCCACCTCTTCGAAGACCGCGTAATGAAAGTAGGTCCTATAAAAATAGGCAAGCGCTGCAGCATAGGCGCCGGCACCATCATCCTCTACGACAGCGAAATAGGTGATAATGTAAACGTAGATCCCCTCTCACTCGTAATGAAAGGCGAAAATCTGCAACCCAACTCCAGCTGGGGCGGCAGCCCGGTGCGGCCGGCGTAAACTTTGAGGTCGAAGCAATAGCCGGAGTAGTTTTGATGTATAATATTTCTTCTGAAGAAAGTAAAACCAAATGTAGTTATGCGATTATTACTGTTGGTTATGTTTCTCTTAAACTGGCACATATCAATTGCACAAAAATCGGATACTATTGTTACACAAGCTGGCTGGCTGATAATATATGGCAGAGAAGACATAGTGTTCATGCCTGTTAAAGCAAGTGCGCCAACCTATGATAATTTTTTCAAAGAGAAAACTGACACAGGCTTCAGACTAAATGACCTCGACGCCGTGTATCAATTTATTCCGTACGCAAAACCTTTTCCCATAAGGGATATTGTGGGAGACTCTTTGGGTAAATGCATATTTCATGACATCAATATATCTATTGTACCTGTTTCGTTTAAGTACAATACGGCGTTTGATAGTATATACAACGCAGATTTACTAGAACAGCAATTTATGTATGCCGGACAAAAACGCCAGCTTGCTTATTTGAATTACTTTGATCATAATATTGTGTCAATGACCCGTCTATCTTCCAAATCATTTAAATACAAACAATACCAAAGCAAAAATTTCACTTTTCATCCCGTTCGCTGATGCTTTCCCGGGGACGATGAATATTCTATCCCAGTTGCCCGTAATCTTAGCACAATAACACAATCCTTGGACCGTAGGCTGTTCCTACGTCCATAGCGGGTGCCAGTCTCCGGCGGTACCGTTTACGCAATACCTTCCTGCATCAACATAGCAGATCTATAAACCGTTTTCTGAAATAACAATAACTTTCCGGCCTTCGATGTTATTCAAAACAGCTAAGACATTTGGCATTAACGCTGTTAAACTCCGCAACGTATTCCGGAATACATCCAGTACAACGATAGTACAAGGAAGAAGTGATACATTTTGTTGGTACGGAAGGTTTTTATCAACGATTAGCCAGCAATCGAACTTGTGCTCCTGTAACAGTTTCAACAATGCACCATTTTTAACTCCATTCCACTTCATTTCCCTGACTGTAAAGACCTCATGAGTTCCCGCCGGAAAAGCGCTTTTGAAACGAATGTCGATATTTTCGTCCAGCAAGATCTTCATGCGGCGATCTCAGATAAAAACATGGCTGCAGCTTGCTCAATCACGGCCTCTGCCTGTTCCCTGCTCACAGTCGGGAACCCATCCAGGAATTCTTCCAGCGAACTTTCCTCCAGGTGGTCAAATAAAGTTTTCACAGCCACCCGTGTACCCTTAAAAACAGGTACACCGCCAGCTATGTCTTTATCAATAATTACGAATTCATTCATAACCTTCAATTTTCTTTAGACTAAATTACGATTTAATTGCGATATGGGCTGCAAAGTGAATACGCCATGGTGCATGAATTTACGCAACACTTCGTCTCCTCGGGGAGGGCCGGGGAGAGATCACTTCACCTTTTCCTTATTCACGATTCCCTTATTCACAATATGCAGCGGCCAGCCCGTCCCAGCTGGGACGGCAGGCCAGTCCATCCGACGTTGCGATCTTGTAAATCGGCCAGCTCAAGGCCTCCTTTTACTTGATAAGTAACATCTGTTTGCTTTCTTTAGCGGTGCTCGTAAGTAAGCGGCAGTAGTACAATCCAGCTGGCAGATTTTCAGCAGTTAACGTTACATGATGCTCGCCGATAGCGGCCTCACCGTCAAACACGGTAGTTACCAACTGACCAATGGTATTGTAGACCGTAACACGGGCATGCCCGGATTGCGGCATATAAAACGATATTTCGGTTGTGTTGCTAAACGGATTCGGTGTGTTTTGGTCCAGTATTGCAGGCGCTGTCTGGTTTACATTGGAGACACCTGCCACAGCAGCGCTGGCTTTAATGATCATATCCATTCCGATATTATCACTGCTGTCCCGTATGTAGTACCAGGTTCCGCCAAATAATTGCCTCGCGGTTTGACCGGATGGATTAATGCGGCCCGGTAATACTTTATCCGGCGCGTCAGGGATAGAAGCCGACGAACCGGCAGATGACCACGATAACCAATAGGTGCCCTCAGTTAATATAGGCGCCGGACTTAAATAAAGTTTCAAAAACATGATTGGTCGGTTAGTAGATGTTAGCCCGCCATCAGCGGCAAACGTATCTACCCTGTATATGCCTGTAAAGCCTGTGCTGTTCAAAACGTTGGTGCTCGTGTCGCCCCACACCACAGTGCCGCCGAGGCCCGGAGTGCCTTGGTATATCTGGAGATTGCAATTGAGGAACGTAGAAGTTGTACCGCTGCCGTACTGATATCCATAAACAATTACAGTATCAAAAGCCCATGTGGCGGACGGCGGTACAGTAAAAACGTCCGCCACCCAGGAGCCCTGCGCCCTGCCCATCTGCCAGCCAAAGTACTCAGTGTGCGGGGCACGGCAACTTGCCCCCGCACCATCATACCCTACATCTGTTGTAAAAGCGGTGTCTGCAAGGTAGGTAACCTGCGCCTTTGTAACAGATGAGATCATAATGCATACACAGAACACCGGTAGCAGCTTTTTCATAACTATATATTTTAGCAAAGTTTACAATGCAGAATAAAGGTATGACATTTCAAAAAATAAAAATGGCCATGTGTGTTCTTTCTGTCCCCTCCGAGTCTCCGCCCTTCGCGGGACTCGGAGGAATCAGGGAACTGAAGCCGATGCCTGCTATTAAGTCTGCCCACATAACTAATCTACTTCTTTGTCCTCACAGTTATACATAGTACAGCTGTAATAAAAAACGTAATCCTTGGGCGTAGGCACAGGCTACCTGGTGGATGCCAGTTCCCAGTTGTCCATAGTCTGTTGAGAAAAATAACATTTCCGTCCCCCAGTTGACCGTAGTCTTTGCAAATAAAAACATTATCGTTGGACGTAGGCTGTGCCTCACCCCTGGTGCTGCTAGCGAGACACTTACTCACTACCGCTACTCATCAATTGCCGGACTTCTTCAATTAACAGCGGAATATCTTTTACAACTGCTTTCCATATTATCGTATCATCCACCGCATCGTAAGCATGTATCACGCGGTTACGCAGGTTTACTATTTTTCGGCCATGTGAAAGAGAAATGCCCGGATTTGATTTCAATAAGTTATTTGTTGCTTCGCCTATTATTTCCAGTTCTCTTTCCACAGCGCGGCGCTTGGTAATATTCGTTGCAAATTCTTCCCAATTTCTGCGCCCTTCAAGGTGTATATCTATATTTAATGCGTCCTGTTCTATATCGTTAAATAATTTCTTTTCCTCCTCCATCATATCAGTTGCAATTTGTGCCGGTTAATATTTTCGACGAGGTAAGGATTTTTTAAAGTTTTTTCCGTCACAAGGTCAACACTTTTCTTTAGCAGTGCTTCGAGTGCATCCGCCAGCGCGAAGTAGTTATCAGCATAACTCACATAGTTCATTGTTTCAGGAAACTTTATGATGAAATCAATATCACTGTCCGGGGTCATAGTGCCCTTAGCTGCGCTGCCAAACAGGTAAGCACGCTCTACTCCATACTCCAGCATGAGTTTTTTTATTTGCGGCAGGTTCTGCTCCACAACTTTTTCCATGCAATAAAATTAATACGTATTATCCAGTTTGTTTGCAAATAAAACATGTAGTCGAGGCGCAGGAACTGTAAACGATTCGCATTTACGCAACACCTCCCTCTCCCTTGGAGAGGGTCGGGGTGAGGCCAACCTCCTCCTTATTCACAATCCGCTTCTTCACAATATAAAGCGGCCTGCCCTTCACCTGGAAGAAGATACGCAGCACATACTCGCCTATAATACCAAGTGAAAAAAGTTGCACCCCGCTAAAAAGAATGATGGCAAACAGCAGCGCAGTAAAACCTTCCGGCACCGCATGGTAGACATACTTCTTGATGATGTTGTACACGAGGTAGATCAGCGAAACTGAAATAGAGAAGAAACCAAGATTAGTGATCAGCTTTATAGGAAACTCACTGAAGTTGAAAATGCCATTGTAGGCCAGCTGCAGCAATTTTCTAAACGAATATTTAGAATCCCCCGCCATGCGCTCATCGCGCTCATACTCATAGCCCACCTGTTTAAAACCTATCCACGTGCGCATGCCGCGTATGTATCGGCTCTCTTCAGGCATCTTGTTCAGCACATCCACTATGCGCCGGCTCATCATGGAGAAATCGCCGCTGTCCAGCGGTATATCTACATAGGAGATCGATTTCAAAATGCGGTAGAACAAATGGTACGCTAATTTTTTTAGTGGCCCTTCCTTCCTTTTCTTCCTTACAGCATATACTACATCATTGCCCTGCTTATACAGCTCATAAAAAGTATGGAGCAATTCAGGTGGGTCTTGCAGGTCTCCGTCTATCACCATTACCGCCTCTGTGGCGGTAGTCGCAGCAAGCCCGGCTGTGAGCGCCAGGGGGTGGCCATAATTCCGGGCCAGTATCACACATTGATACCGGGCATCTGTAAGCGAAAGTGCCTGTATCTGCTCCGCTGTATTATCCTTGCTGCCGTCATCCACCAGCACTACCTCTATGCTTAGTGAAGACGAGTCGATCAGCTTATTGATACGATCAATAAGGAGAGGCAATACTTCGCTTTCATTATACAAAGGGATAACGATGGAGACCTGTGGCATCATGGGCAGTAAATAAAACCAAAACTAATGGAAATAACGAAACTTTTAAGCCTTTACAGGCGCAAACGGCACATATACCCCATCCAGTTTAAACAATGCATTGCCGTTGGAACTTAGCGAGGCATTAATACTATACCCGGTTTCATTTGGTTTCCAGGTCAGCTTCACTATGGGCTGCACTTCGGGCGTTATAAATCCCAGGAACTTCACATTACGCGCACTGCTTAGCATTAGCGGGGTATTGATCTGCGCTTGCAGCAGCTCTTTCATCATCTCCATCATGCACACGCCCGGCACCACAGGCTGCCCCGGGAAGTGTCCCTTGAAAATATCATGTTCCGCATTAAACACAACGCGGCAGCCATATTCATTTTCCCGCGCCTCAATATCGTGGCAGTTATAAAAATCGTTTATCAGCACAGCAAAATGTTTTTATTTGTTTAACATATCAATTCAACCCTAAGATTCAAATATCGCATTCCACCTCACCCTCCCCTCGGGGTAGGGCCGGGGTGGGGCTTCTCACAATTTCTCATACAGCCCCCTCAGCCTGTCCCTCGTCATTATTGTTTTCCAGTCCTCGCCCAGCGCGTTCTCCCATAGTGGCGCCATACCCAGCGACACATCTATCATCGTATCAAACTGTGCTCCACTAAGCCCCTTCGTTATGCCCTGCGGTATATCAATTTTGTTTTTCTCCACCATTTTCCGAAAGGTATCTACTCCCCGCGGATAAAATTCATGCAGATGATTGAACACAATGCAATTGCCGATTCCATGCTTTGTTCCCAGCAGGTAACCCAGCCCATAGCTCACAGCATGTGCCACGCCCACCTGCGAATACGCAATGCTCATGCCGCCTGCATAAGACGCCATCATCAGCTGTGCATCACTTTCCGCATCCCATTCGTTCTTATGCAGAAATACCTCCTCACAAAGTTGTTGCGCTTTCTCTCCATAAGACCGGCTGAACTCATTGATATATGTACCCTCCAGCGATTCTATGCAATGTATAAAACAATCCATGCCTGTGTAAAAGCGCTGGTTTGCCGGCGCATTCTTTGTTAGTCCGGGATCAAGAATTATTTGGTCAAACGGAGTGAAATCAGAATTCATACCCAGCTTTCGTGTTGGCCCTGTAAGCACTGTCGTTCGCGATACCTCAGCTCCCGTGCCTGATAACGTAGGCACACCCACTTTGTAAACCGCCGGCTGTTTCACAAGATCCCAGCCCTGGTAGTCCTGCGCCTTGCCGGGATTCGTCAGCATTATAGAAACTGCCTTCGCAATGTCCATAGTTGATCCGCCACCTATGCCTATCACTCCCGAAACACTGCCATGCTTTTCTTTTATTTGTTGTGCCAGTTCGTCGATGTAAGTTGTCTTCGGCTCGTGGTCCACATCGGCGTCTATAAGCAGGTCATTACTTCTTAATGGTATCCGGGCTTTAAGCGCATCATCGTTTCGGAAATAGTGATCCAGCAAAAAAATCATTGGAGCATCGTTTCTACGACGGGGCGCAATGATCTCGTCCAGCTGGTCGAAACACCCCCGGCCATAGACCACATAATCCACCATCTTAAAATTGCGAAACTTCATATCAGCAGCAAACCCCTATTACAGCACAAAAATAGTATTTAGTTACTTCGGCAAAGAATATTTGTGTATGAAGGCATAGCTCATTTCACCTCACCCTTTTTTCGGAGTTCTCGCCAGTAAAGAAGCGAAGCCCGCGGGGAGAGGTCTCAATATAAATTTGTAATATTGCCGCAACGGAATTCATTCCGCAAAAGGAATCGATGGACCAGAAAGTGCAGAAATCAATATACTTCCCTAATCTCAATTCCATCCGGTTTATTGCTGCCCTGTTAGTGATCATACACCACATAGAGCAATTTAAAAGCGTCTTCAATATTTATCCCAACCAGATGAATAATCCGGTTATTGGCTCATTCGGTCCGCTGGGGGTACGTCTGTTTTTTGTGCTCAGCGGGTTCCTGATCACCTATCTTTTGTTTGCAGAAAAGGAAGTCAGCGGCACTATAAGCATAACGAAATTCTATATCAGGCGGGCACTAAGAATATGGCCGCTGTACTACCTTATTGTGCTGCTCGCATTTTTTATTGTACCTTATTTTTTTCCTGGCCTGGTTCCGCAGCATGCAGAGGTCGTACATGGCCACCCTATAGCCTGGAAAATATTCAGCCTTTCATTGTTCATTTTCTTCCTGCCCAATTTTGCATTGGTTTACGTTGGCATTGTTCCATTTGCCTCACACCTGTGGTCTATCGGCACGGAAGAGCAATTCTATTTTATATGGCCGGTGCTCATGAAGTTCTTTAAGAACAAATTTGTGCTCCTGCTTTCAGTTGTGTTGTTTTATCTCGGCGCATCCTATGTGTTTTACCTTTTCCAGGACAGCAGTATGAACTGGATCCGCCTGCTCGGGCTTTATTGGAAAGCCTTCCCCATAGACAATATGGCCATTGGCGGTATTTTTGCCCTCATAGTGTATAGCAGCGCCCCTGCATTTATAAAGATCAAAGCCTTTATTTTCAATAGATATTTCCAGGTGCTTGTACTGGTATTGGTTTTGGTATGTATCAGTTGTTCAGTAGGGCTGCCCGTGGAAGCCCTCAGTTATGAACTTTATGCCATTCTGTTTGGCATACTTATAGCCAATCTCGCCGCCAACGACCGCAGGATCATAAACCTCGAATACCCGTTGTTCAATTACTTAGGCAAGATATCTTACGGCCTGTACATGTATCATCCTTTAATGATCGTTGTTTGCATGAAGTGCCTTATACATTTCAACTGTTTCAACAACTACTTCCTGTATCCCACAGCTATATTAAGTACCATAGCAGTGGCGGGCTTATCCTACCGCTTCTTCGAGCAGCAGTTCATCAGGAAGAAAAAGCGTTTTTCCACAGTTATTAGTGGAGACAATACGGCCAGTGCATAGTAAAACCGCACTCATGCTGTACCTTAAAGAATATTCTACTCGCGCTTTGCGGTCTTAAAAACAAAATAACTGGGCTGCGCCTTTGCGTCTTTGCGAGAGCTTTTTTGCGAAATGCCTTGCCGCATGATTTAGGTGTCCAATTGGTGTTACTCGCTACGCCCACCCATTCTTCCTCATCAGCTCTTCAGCACGCACAATATCCTCCGGCATATCTATCTCCACACCCAGGTACTGTGTAATAGCCATCCGGATGGGCACCCCATGCTCCAGGAAGCGCAGACACTCTATTTTCTCCACAGCCTCTAGTGGCGTCATCGGCCAGTTTGTAAAATCCATCAGTGCTTTCTTCCGGAAAGCATAAACGCCAATATGTTCATAGTACGGAATATTCAACTCCACATTTCGCGGATAAGGGATCACACTCCGCGAAAAGAACAGCGCATTATTATTCAGGCCCAGCGCCACCTTCACATAATTCGGATCAATAACTAACATAGGGTCGGTAAGGAACTGCACCAGTGAAGCCACCTGTACATCTTCGTGGTCTTTAAATAACTCCACCAACTGCGCCAGGGGGGCTTTCTGCACAAGGGGCTCATCACCTTGCACATTTACAAACACATCTGCATCCATGCTTGCCGCTATCTC
The DNA here is from genome assembly GCA_903881585.1 of uncultured Bacteroidota bacterium. Lineage (GTDB taxonomy): Bacteria > Bacteroidota > Bacteroidia > Chitinophagales > Chitinophagaceae > Nemorincola. The sequence goes on from CAIRTW010000273.1 coordinate 30,317, forward strand.
TGCTATTCGGTCAGTGCCGCTTTCATACACACCCTTGCTCTTCACCGCTTTACCACCGTGTGCCATTACTTCATTCAGTATCTCATCGCTATCTGTTACTACCATCACCTCATCAAACAAGCCGGTACCAACAGCAGATTCATAAGTGCGCCTGATCACACTCTTGCCCATCAAAGGGGCTAGTAGTTTTGCGGGAAAGCGGGTGGCTCCAAGGCGGGCGGGTATCAATGCTATCACTTTCATAGATCTACAGGTGTATCCTGTGCGTAACTCTCTTCCCGGTCCTTTTTATGAAATATTATATAGACGATGCGCTCTATCACAAGGCTGTAAAAAAAGCAATTGACAACAAGCCCCAATGCAAAATAAAGCGAAGTCTTTGTGAGGTCTGGTAATAATACATGCGTAGGAAAACGAAGAATATTGAATAGTTCCGACAACACGCGGTCCAGGCCGCTGGTCAGCGGCTTTCGTTGATCTGCATCATAAACAGCCGTGAACGAAAAATAAGTGAGCACAGCCAGTACAACCGAGATGAAGGAAAAAAGCCGGAAATTAATATTGCGCATGTTTGCTATTTCTGCTTCAATATACCAATTAATAGCAAAATCCACCCTATGATAAAGAATAATCCCCCTATCGGTGTAAGGATACCCACGGGCCCCAATCCTGCACCTCCTGTATGCAGCATCGTCATTGCATACAGTGAGCCGCTGAATAGCACGATCCCTATGATAAAGAACGTTGCAGCCTGTTTTACCTGCCTGGCGGGGAAAGAAGCTGCCAGCATACCGCTTATCAGCAATGCAAAGCTGTGGTAAAACTGGTAGCGCACACCGGTATCAAATATCGCCAGCTGATCTGCTGGCATCTGGAATTTTTCTTTAAGTGTATGAGCGCCAAATGCACCAAATATCACTGCAAGGCCGGCAAAAATTACACCCGCACTAATCGCCCGTTTATTCATGATTAATTATTTGCTCAAAGGTAGAAAGTGAAATGTCGGTTGTTTGTAAAATAAAATGCGCCTGCTCATAAAAACTGCGCCGCTTCTCCAGCATATCCGCTAAATAGGTGCCCAGATCACCCCTGTTATTTAGCAGCGGCCGGGCCTCCGTTGCAGTTTCAAGATGTTTCAACAGCAGCGCAGTATCCGCCTGTAGATAGATCACCGTGCCTGCCTCCTTCATCAGCTTCATATTGTCTCCAAAACATGGTGTGCCACCACCACATGCTATAATGGTAACAGGAACTGCCGTTTTGATCATCTTCTTCAGATGCTTCTCCTCCCGCTCTCTAAATCCCTTCTCACCATAAGTAGCAAACAGGGCTGACACACTTGCCTGCTCCTGCTCAGCGATAAAAACATCCAGGTCCACAAACGGTAGGTTATACGCAGCCGCTATCTTTTCACCCCAATACGTTTTCCCCACGGCAGGCATGCCCACAAGAAAGATGTTCCTTGTGGATTTTGTAATAGTTGATTTTGAATTTTTCGACATGATGATTTCTCCCGAACTTATTTACCCGCCGAAGCTTTAGCAAAGGAGGGCGACTAGCTACTTTCTACTTAAAAACTTAAAAACCATCAGCATTCCCATCCTGGCCGCCATCTCTTTATTTTGCTGCCGGTTATAATGAAACCGGAATTCTTTTGTTTTTACCGTCTCTTTATCAGCCACAGCCATCCACACAGTACCCACAGGCACCCGCTCCGTGCCACCATCAGGCCCCAGCACGCCCGATACTGCCAGCGCATAATCCGAATCCAACACCCGCAGTGCGCCCTTCGCCATTTCGCTCACCGTCTGCTCGCTCACTGCACCATACGTTTCTATTGTTTCCGGCTTCACGCCCAGTACATTTTGTTTTACCTCATTGCTGTAAGAAACTATACTGCCGTTAAAATATTTTGAGGATCCATTCACCTGCGTTATAAGGTGCCCTATGAAGCCCCCCGTGCAGCTTTCCGCCAGCCCCAGCATTTTTCCGTTTGCCAGCAGCGCATCGCCTATTATCTTTTCCATGGGGTAGTCATCGCGGGCTACCACAATATCCCCAAGCAGCGCAGCCATTTCACCCTGCCTCATTTCCAGTTCGCTTGCCAGCAATTCTTTATCCCTGCTCCTGCCGGTGAGGCGTAGTTTCACCATGCCCGCATCCGGCAGGTACGCCAGTTTTATATGCGCCGGCAACGCCTCTTCCAAAGCCTGTATTTTCTCGGCAATAAAGCTCTCTCCCTCCCCTGCAGTCACTATTGTCCGGTGCAACAGCGCATCACTGAAAAACTGCTCCCGCAGCCTCGGCAGCACCTCATCCTGCATAATCGAGATCATCTCAAACGGCACCCCCGGCATCGCAATGATTACTTTCTCTTTAGGTGTGTCATCGTGAGCGTTGCCGAACGACCCGCTCTCTTTGTCGCTCTTATCAGCGTGCTCCGTGAGCGTTTCATTAAAAGTATAATTGAACGGCTCCCGAACTGCCGACTTTATATTTTCATCCTTGGAGTTTGGAGTTTGGGATTTGAAATTTGGAATTTCCCACATCATTCCCGGCGCAGTCCCCATTCTATTAAACAGCACCGTGCAGTTTTCCGGCACCTCCGCCTGCTTCATATTCCGCTCCAGGAAAGGGCGGTTTCTTTTTGTGAAAATGTCTTTAAGGTGCGCAAGAACCCGCTCATTCACCACCAGCTTACCCCCAAAATACTCGGCCAGCAGCGGCTTGGTAATATCATCCGATGTTGGCCCCAGCCCGCCTGTTATCAGCACAATGGTGGCCCCTGCTATCTCCTCATCCAGCGCCTTGATTATCGAAGCCTTGCTATCGCCTACAGCTACGCGCCGCACCACATCTATCCCCAGCTCATTCAGGTGCCGGGCTATCCATGCCGAATTAGTATCTATCGTCTGACCAATCAATAACTCATCCCCTATAGTTATGATTACTGCTGCTATATTGCTCATGATTCTTTTTTTCAATCCTTATTTTAAGTCAAAAAATGAGCCGGTAACACCTCCCCTCCTGTTTTTAGGAGGGGCATGCCGAAAAGCATAGCGAAGCAGTGCTTTTCGGCTGGGGTGGTTGACTCGCGCCCCACAGGTAACTCAAACTCGCGCTTCGCGGTCTTAAAAACGAAATGAGTGAATTGCGAGCTTTGCGGCCTTTGCGTGAAACCCTTTATCCCTCGCGTCAAACTCGCGCTTGGCGGCCTTAAAAACGAAATGAGTGAATTGCGCGCGTTGCGGCCTTTGCGTGAAACCCTTTATCCCTCGCGTCAAACTCTCGCTTGGCGGCCTTAAAAACGAAATGAGTGAATTGCGAGCTTTGAGGCTTTGCGAGAAACTCATTTACGCCTTGCGAGACCGTTATCCCTCGCGTGAAACAAAAAACGGCGCCAGCCTTGTATGCAACTCCTCCGGCATACTCGTCTTCTTCTTTTCCTTCGGGTCAAAGAACACCAGCGTAGTCACCCCCTTATTCAGCAACTGCCCCGCCTCATTATACAACTCCGAATGAAACTGTATCCTCGACCCCTCTGGCAGTTCTTTCAGTATCGTCTTCACCGTTATCAGGTCATCATACAGCGCCGGCCTGAAGTACAGCGAATTCAGCTCAGCCACCGGCATCATAGTGCCCATCTTCTCCAGTTGCCGGTACGTAAACCCCAGCTGCCTGATCGCCTCCGCCCTGCCCACCTCATAATACAACGCATAATTTCCATAGTACAAGTACCCCATCTGGTCCGTCTCCCCATAGCGTACCCTTATTTGTGTTTCGTTGCTATACATACCACCCAAAAGTAAAACAAATAATCACATCACATCATGGTGAACGCGGTCGAACAACAATGGTAGGGGCAATCCCTTGCGGTTGCCCCAACACACGGGTAATTTGTAACACAAACAACATCAAAAAAAGTTATTGTCCCAGCTTATTGCTACTATTTAGCTTCAGTGGCTATGGCACACTTGTACAGATCATTTCTATTCAGCAAGCTCAATTATTGATTGTCATGGTGAGCCCCGCCGAACCATGACAGCTGAGCACAGGCACTTTGGTAAATCAAGGCAGTAATGCAATGGTAACATACAAAAACCGCGTTAGCGGTCATAGCTTTGTAGCCGAATCCCTCCATATACGCATACGCGCACCGATTTATCGGTGCAACAATCTCAAAACCGGATTTTATGACAATGTAGATTAAGCACCCTTCTTCTTCAACAAGGATTCTAAATTCGCATTTTTCTTGCGCTCCTCTGCTAACAAATTTTCGTAAAGCTGTATGATTTTATCAACAGGATTGAACTCATAGTTAACTACATTTCCACCTTGTTGATTATTGCTATATACATATGGTGCATCCGGCATTTGTTTAATGAACTCAACATCATAATCTAGTACATCTGCAATTTTTTTCAAAACGGTATCACTGATGTGTTCAGAATTTTCTATTAACGAATAATTCTGCTGTGTCATTTTTAATTGCTTTGCCATATCGCCTTGTTTCATGCCTCTATAGCCTCTTAAGCGCGATACATTCCTGCCAATATGCATATCTTGATATTTTGACTTGTAAAATACAAGTATTTCCTTGTAAAACACAAACCTAAATACTTTAAATAAACAAAGTTGAACTATTTCTTTGCAGAGATATTCAGTTTAGTGTTAATCGCAGTAATGAGATAATACTTGCTTCTGAATCTCCTGTATTCCGCACCTGTAAATGATAACAATGTGATATGGGGAAAACACCCTTATTATTTGGGTGAAATTCAGGAGAAAGGGATTGGTTATATGAAGCAATTTTGTGTAATTGGCATACGGGATTAATTATTCAAAACAGGAAAGCCGAAAACTGGATAGAGTAGGCGATAAAATATTTTTTATGAGGCACATATCACTTCTTTTACTTACCCTATTTTTTATAGCCATTAGCTGCAAAACCATTCATGCACAAACATGGACCACTATTGGAAGTGCTGGGTTTTCCATAGGTCAAGAACAAAGTAATTCTATAGCGATTGATAAAAATGGCACTCCTTATGTGGTTTATCAGGATATAACAAATGGTATGAAAGCTACTGTAAAGAAATATAATGGAAGTAGTTGGGTAACAGTTGGTGGCGGTCCTTGTTCAGATAGTGAAGCGGACTACACAAGCATTGCAATAGATACTGCAGGCATACCCTATGTTGTTTATGTAGATTATGCCCATAATTATTTTGCTACTGTCATGAAATTCAATGGCACAAGCTGGATAGCTGTCGGAGGAGCTGGTTTTTCCATAGGAGCTGCATGGACGCCTTCTATAGCTATAGACAAAAGTGGAACTCCATATGTTGCTTACTGTGAAACACCCGCTGGTTTAGGTTATGCTGGAAGCGGACCAGTTACTGTTATGAAATATAGTAGTGGTAGTTGGGGGGCAGTTGGAAGTACAGAATTTTCTGCGGGTACCGCATTATTTACATCAATTGCGATTGACACAGGAGGTGTACCCTTTGTGGCTTATATGGACTATATTAATAGTCAATATGCTACTGTGATGAAATTTGACGGAAGTAGTTGGACGAGTGTCGGAAGTCCTGGCTTTTCAGGATCAACAGCAGCTTTTATATCTCTCGCAATCGATAAAAATGATATTCCATATGTCGCATATAGCGGCGATGGTCCTGATCCTGGCCCGGTTACTGTTTGGAAATTTAATGGTACTACATGGGTCACTGTCGGTACATCTGGTTTCTCCGGTGTAAATGCCAGTTATACTTCTATTGCAATAAACAATTGTGGCACACCGTATGTAGCTTACGAACCACTTTCCGGACCGCCTTTTGGAGCAGTTGTTATGACATTCGATGGAACCGATTGGGTAAACGCGGGCAGTGGTAGCCTTTCGGCAACATGGGCTCACAATACCTCAATTACTATAGATAATACGGGTAGCCCTGTTGTCACTTATTCTGATGGAGGTACTGCAATTGCTGGACAAGCAACCGTTATGAAAATGAAAATTAACCCCATCCTAGGAGTTACAAACGTGTGTGAGGGACTTGCAACAGAATTAAGCGATCCCACCGCCGGTGGTGTATGGAGCAGTAGTAATCTAAGCATAGCTACTATTGGCTCGATCACCGGAGTAGTAACTTCATCAGTCTCTGGTACTGATACTATAAATTATGAAGCCTTCTGTATAACAACTTTTATCGTAGTAACTGTAAATCCTGCGCCTTTGGTAATAATAGGCACAACTGATGCATGCGCCGGTACCACAATTGCTTTGAGTGATGCAACTACAGGCGGAACTTGGAGCATTGGCACAATTGCTCATGCAACTGTTGGTTTGTCCTCGGGCCTAGTCACCGGTGTTGCTGCCGGCACTTCAAACATTACTTATAAATTATCATCAACAGGCTGCGAAACTACGACGATTGTTACAATTGATCCATCGCCATCTGCCATAACAGGTACTACTCGTATGTGTAACGGCTCCGGCACAACCCTCAGTGATGCCACAACCGGCGGCACATGGAGCAGCGGCACTTCCGGTGTTGCTATTATCGGTTCATTAGGCGACGTTGCAAGTGTATCATTAGGCACCGCTATTATTAGCTATACCCTGGCTACCGGCTGTGGTATTACGACTGTCGTAACCGTGGAGGCGCTTCCGCTACCGGCATTGCTCAGCGGATCATCGTCTGTATGCGTTGGAGCGGCCACACCATTTACAGCTAGCGTTTCCGGCGGTACATGGAGCAGTGCCAATTCAAATGCAACCGCCAACATCACTACAGGAAATATTACTGGCATTGCTGCTGGTGTTGATACTGTTATTTATACCGTTACAAACGCCTGTGGCGATACCACTACTTCAAAAGTTGTAACTATTAATCCGCTTCCGGCTTCTATCAGTGGCTCCCTGAATGTTTGTATTGGAGCAACAACAAGTTTAAATGATGCCAGTACAAGCGGCACATGGAGTAGTGGCAGTACAGGCACTGCAACCGTTGGCTTTGCTTCCGGTACAGTTACGGGTATAGCTGCCGGGGCAGCAACTATTACTTATACATTACCCACTGGCTGCATCACAACTGCAGCAGTAACCGTAATTAATTGTAGCCTAGGTGTTAGCCAGGCATCAGGAGGCTCCGAAGTGAATATATTCCCTAACCCCAATAAAGGTGAGTTTACTGTTAGGGGCACAATAGCTACGGTAGGCAATGAAACAGAATTCATAGAGATAGCAAACATGCTCGGTCAGGTTATTTATAAAAGCAAAATCACAGTAATCAATGGAGAAATAAATACACAGGTATCTCTAAGCAAAACATTGGCAAGCGGAATGTATATACTTAACTTAGTCGGCAGTGATGGAAGTAAAGTGTTTCATTTTGAGATTGATTAATTCTACATAACACCGGATGATGTAGCTTAAAATGTGGTCGTTCAGCACAGGCTTATGTTTACCATGGTAAAGACCCTAGATGACCATAGTGTGTAAACGGGGCGTAAGGATAACTAAAATACGACCGTTCAGCTAGGTCCGCCCATCGCGTTCGACGGTAAATTCTTTGACTGTAGCATTTGATGCACCATAGTTTTTCCCTTCACCCCCATAAACAATTCGTCTTGGCTCGTATTCCTTTTTTAAAGACCTTTGTGTCAGATTTAACCGTTTTCTCCAACACCGGTTATTCTCCTCCAGTCCTGCTATTTCAGCAGGCATGATAGTTAATCACATAAATGATTGTCATCGTGAGCGTAGCCGAACGACAGACAGTGGGGCATAATGGGGCATTTTGGGTATTAATGGGAAATGTAAAATATTTTAAATAAATAGACTAAGCGCAGCCACAGCAAAGGATTACAAAGGATTTTCGCTCCAGACAAAATGCCCCATATACGCACCATAAAAATATCTGGCATATGGGGTATCACCACAAAACCTCAACCCGATTTAAACTTGCAGATAATTTCCTTAACTTTGTTTTATCATGACAACACTATCAGAAAAAGAAATAAACAGCTTCCTCAAAATCCTGGAGAAAGATAAGAAAGCCGCTGCCAAGCATACTAAGGAAGAAGCCGAGGCAGCTTTAAAAAGAATAGGCATCCTCACGAAAAAAGGGAATGTTGCGTACCCCTATAAAGGTCTTTTTGTTAAAAAGGCAAAAGCATGATCATTGGCTTTCATGGATGTGATCTGTCTATTAGAAACCAACTGGTAAATAAAAGGCTATCCTTTAAAAAGAGTGAGAACAATTACGACTGGTTAGGGCACGGTATGTATTTCTGGGATAATGACCCAGAAAGAGCGTTGGAGTTTGCCCGGTTCAAAAAATCACTTCCACAGAAAGACAAAAATAGTATTAAAACCCCGGCAGTTGTAGGTGCGGCGATTGACATGGGTCTTTGCCTCGACCTTGTGAATTCAAATTCTATTAAGCTATTGAAAAGCGCCTATGAACTATTGGTTTGGGATATTGAACAACATAACCAGGTCCTCCAAAAAAACAAGCCGTTAAAAGGCGGCGAGGACCTTATATTTCGCTACCTGGATTGTGCTGTAATTGAAACGCTTCATAGTAACCGTATACAAAACAACCTGCCCCCTTTCGACTCAGTGAGAGGCGTATTCTGGGAGGGCAAAGACCTTTACGAAAATGCAGGTTTTAAAGAAAAGAACCACATCCAGATATGCATCCGCAACCCAGACTGCATCAAAGGCTTTTTCATCCCCTGAAGAAACGCAGGTATGGTTCTCAATCTTCCGATAAAAAACAATATAGCTCAATTTATCTCAATCATTGAAAATAGCAGAGGTGCTAAATGCTTGACTCCCCGGAACAAGGTCCCGCTATTTAGCGGGAGGGGACAAGGGTTTACGGTTTGGGGGGTACCCTCTCCGCCTCCTTAATAGCATAAAAGCTATTCGCCTGCGTAAGGCAGGTAACGGTAATGTCATTAATACACACATGCGCCGGCAACGATGCACAATACCAGGCAATATCGGCTATATCCTCAGCCTGCAGCGCCTTTACGCCCGCATACACACCCTTGGCCCGCTCAGCATCACCATGAAACCGAACGGTCGAAAATTCAGTTTCGGCCATACCCGGATTAATGGCAGTTACCTTTATCCCATAGGGCAGCAGGTCTATGCGCATGGCTTGGTTCAACGCGTCCACAGCAAACTTTGTGGCACAGTAAACATTGCCATTCTTATATACAGTCTTGCCCGCAGTTGAGCCTATGTTTATGATATGCCCCGATGCCCGGCTGCGCATCATGGGTGTTATCTGGCGGGTCACATATAGCAGGCCCTTGATGTTGGTGTCGATCATTGTTTCCCAGTCATCAATATCACCCTCATCAATTGTAGCCAGGCCAGATGCAAGGCCAGCGTTATTCACCAATATATCTATATGAGAAACCTGAGTTTTCAAAGTCGTCATTGCCGCCTCCACCTGCGCCCGCTCCCGGATGTCAAACGCCAGCGTGATCACCTTTGCGCTGTATGCTTTTTCAAGCTCGGCTTTCACTTCCGCAAGTCGATCTTCCCTGCGGCCGGTGATGCAAACAGTGTAACCTTCTTTGGCAAAGCGTGTAGCGATCGCCCTTCCAAAACCAGACGTAGCGCCCGTAACCAGTATTATCTTCTCCATTTTAGTGAATATTGGCAGTAAAGATATGAAAACAAAAAACGGGCGCCATTGCTACGCCCGTCTTTAAATAGAATTATTTTGATGCCTAAGCCGAGACTGCATGCCTTATGTTCTTCTTATCCAGGTATGCCTCCCAGTCTGCCAACTGTGCCCCCTTCAGCACCCGTGGAAACTTGCTCATCGCCCCTTCCTTCCCTTTCGATCGCAGGTACCCGATGAATGTACTCTCTGGCAGTATCTCCACGAATATGTCCTTCAGTGCCGACGTACGTTCTACTTCATAGTCATCATTGAGTTTACCAAGCGTCTCGTCAAGCAACACCTTCAGTTGGTTTGCATCAACATTTGGATTGTCGCACCCTATATACCACTGGTGGGCAAACAGCCCATCATGCTTCAATCCCGCCACTGCAAATTCCCTTATGGTGATATTCAGCTTCCTGGAAACGATCTCCACAGCCTTGTTCATATTGTCCACCGACATATGCTCGCCGCACAGGCTCAGGAACTGCTTGGTGCGGCCCACTATGGCTATCTCATGCTCTGCCGCATCGGTAAAGCGCACTACATCGCCTATCAGGTAACGCCATGCGCCAGCGCAGGTGCTCAGCACCACGGCATATTCCACCCCCTCCTGCACCTCACTCACTTTATATATATCCGGGTTGGGTTTAGGGCTGCCTTCTTCATCGAAGTTGTGCTCATTAAAGGGTATGAACTCAAAAAATATACCTGCATTCAATACCAGTTTGATACCCGCATCCGGCCTTGCCTGGAACCCGAAGGAACCTTCGGAAGCCATATAGGTCTCAATGAACGTAACCTTTTTCTTGCCCCAGAGCTTTTTAAAGCTCTCCCGGTACGGCTCCATAGATACCCCGCCATGAATGTAAACGCTCAGGTTAGGCCATATCTCGTGTATGTTTTTTACTTTATGATGCTTTATCACCCGCTCCAATACGATCTGCACCCATGCTGGCACACCGCATATAGTACCCACATCCCACTGGTCCGCCTTTTCCACGATCAGCTTTATGCGGTCTTCCCATTTCGGACGTTTGGATATGCGTTGACCCGGCTTGTACAGCAGGGAAGACATCCACCTGGGCATGTTCTTTGCACTGATGCCGCTCATATCGCCTTCATAGTATTCACCCTTCTCAAACAAGGAGGTGGTCCCGCCCAGCATCAGTATTCCTTTTTCAAAAGCCACTGGCGGAATTTTGAAATTGGCCATGCTATAAAGCTGCTTAAATCCCACCTTCTTTATCGACTTTATCATATCCTGGGTCACAGGTATATGCTTGCTCGCCGATTCAGATGTGCCGGAGCTCAGTGCGAAGTATTTCACCTTACCCGGCCAGGTCACATTTTCTTCCCCTTCCTGGCAGCGGTGCCACCATTTGTCGTGTATATCCGTATAAGTATGCACGGGCACCCGCTCCCTGAAAGCTTTCATGAAGTCGATCTCCTTGCTCAGTATATCGCCAAACCCATAATGTTTCCCGAAAGCGGTGTATTGGCCACGCTCCAGCAATTGGCGCAGTACGTGGCGTTGGTATGTTTGTGGTGTCGCCACCGGTAAATTGAACTGTTTCCGAAGCTGTAACGAACGAGATATCAGATTCCCTAACAATGCCATTGATACTCCTTGATTATTTGTAATTTAAACGGCAAATTTACATTTTCCTCTGTTAAAGTGGTGGTAAGTTAAATAATTAAATGTGCCGGGCCACGCACTCAGTATTTGACGTTCACTCATTACTTCACCTTTTTTGTTTCACAGAATAGCTATAAACTTGCACCAGATTCTATTTTTATGTTGAACTGGAGAACCATGGTGGGGGTTATTTTGCTGGGTGTTGGCATCGTTGTCTTATACACGATCATGACTCATCATGTAAAGTCCAACCCGTTGGGCGCAGAGGCTGGCTGTGTCATTTGGATTGGTGTAGGTATATTCCTGATAGTAAAAGGCATGAACGGTAATAAGACAAGTTAAAAGCTATCTGCCATGGCATAATTTTTCAAGAAATGAAAGTTTATTGCAAATTGTACTTTGTTCCGCAGCTTTAAGTCATCTTCACTTACCTTTGCGCCCACAATAATGACAAAAGTCCAGATCATAAATAAATCGCCGCACGAGCTGCCTGCTTACCAGACAGAGGGGGCAAGCGGAATGGATATCCGGGCGTGGCTGCCGCAAGCGGTTACCCTGCAGCCCATGGAGCGTAAGCTGATTCCAACAGGATTATATATTGCATTGCCCCGTGGCCTTGAAGCACAAATACGCCCGCGTAGTGGCCTGGCGATAAAAAAGGGCCTTACGCTTATCAATACTCCCGGCACAATAGACAGTGATTACCGTGGAGAGATAATGGTGCCGATGGTAAACCTTTCCGGCGAAGAACAACATATAGCAGACGGCGAGCGTATAGCACAAATGATTGTGGCTAAGTATGAAAAAGTGGAATGGGAAAATACGGAATTGCTGGAAGACACTGCCCGTGGTGCCGGTGGCTTCGGACATTCAGGAGCACATTGATTGTTTACAAGTAGTCGCGACGATCTACTAAAAACTATCTACTAACGACTAATACGATTGACTAACTAATAATCACTCAAAATGAACATTATTATTCCAATGGCAGGTATGGGCAAGCGTATGCGCCCGCACACATTAATGACGGCTAAGCCATTATTACCCATAGCAGGTAAGCCGGTGGTGCAGCGCCTTGTCGAAGACATATTGGCGACCTGCAACGAAAAAGTAGAAGAAATAGCATTTATCATAGGACCTTCTTTTGGTAAGGACGTAGAAAATCACCTATGCCAGGTAGCCGAAACGCTTGGTGCCAAAGGAAAGATCTGCTACCAGGAGCAGCCATTGGGTACAGCACACGCGATTCTGTGCGCAGGCGAGTTGCTCACCGGGAATGTTTTTATCGCTTTTGCAGATACGCTTTTCAAGGCCGCATTCAGCATAGACAAGGATAAGGACGCAATAGTATGGACACAGAAAGTGGAAGACCCGCGCGCCTTTGGCGTGGTGAAGCTGAACGACAAGCAGGAAATAGAAGCCTTTGTAGAAAAACCACAGGACTTTGTATCCGACCTTGCCATCATAGGCGTTTACTACTTTAAAGACGGGGATAATCTGAAAAAAGAACTCCAGCGCCTTATTGATAACAACATAATGCTGAAGGGCGAATACCAGATCACAGATGCTATGGAGCATATGCTGAAAAATGGCCTGAAGTTCTATACCGGCCAGGTGGACGAGTGGCTGGACTGCGGTAATAAAGATGCATTTGTTTACACCAATCAGCGCATACTGGACATAAAAAACAACACTGAGAAACTGATTTCACCTACAGCCGTCATTGAGCAGTCTGTTATCATTCCTCCATGCTTCATAGCCGATGGGGTTGTGGTGAAGAACTCCGTCATAGGTCCATACGTATCGCTGGAAAAAGGAGTGAGCATAGAAGACTCGCGTATCACAAACAGCATTATTCAAAGTGATAGCGTTGTTAAAAATGCTTCCATCACCGCTTCAATGTTAGGGAAAAACGTAACTTACATAGAGAAGCCGAAGGAATTAAGTCTCGGCGATTTCTCCACCCAACTATAAAAACGTTCACGTTGTTTGGGTTTGGAAGAGGATTGATTGGACTATAAGGTGTTAATCGTTTTGAATGAAGTTACCTGTTTTTACATACTTGTTTTTTGTGCTCTGCATTGGCGGCTTCATACCGCATGGCTATGCACAGAAAGAAAACCCCGATTCTGTTCTTAATGCAAATATGACGGCCCTCACCAAGCCGGATAATATTTACTTCGACGGCCTTAAAGCCAAAATGCAGAACGACCCCAAACAGGCGCTGGCGCTGTTTGAGCAGTTTGTTGCGCTTAGGCCGCAGGTTTCAGCTGGGTATTACGAACTGTCCAAACTATACTACAACGACAAAAAAGCAGACAAAGCCGAGGCGAATATCAAGAAAGCAATATCGATTGACCCGGGTAACAAGTGGTACAATGAACAATACGCCTCCATCCTCGCCGAAAACGGCAATTTCATTGCTGCTGCTGATATTATAGCTGCACTCTGTAAATCGGAGCCGGATGATGAGGAATATCCCAAGATGGCAGCCGAATATTTCGAGCGGGCGAAGAAATATGACGAAGCGGTCAGATACCTGGATATGGCGCTACAGCACGATCCCGATGATGAGGAAATGCAATCACACAAAGTGCAGTTGTACCTGGAGTTGAATAACGCAGATAAAGCCGCAGAGGTGATCAGTCAACTGCTTGCCAAAGACCCTCACAACGGCCGGTACTACAAGTGGCTTGGCGATGTGTATGATATGAATAAAATGCCCAAAAAGGCCGCCGAGGTTTATGAAAGGGCTACTAAAGCGCTGCCCGATGACCCGCAGGTGCAACTGGGCATAGCAGGCCACTACCTGAATTTGGGCGACACCGCCCGTTATGTAACCAGCATTGAAAAGGCTATTGTAAACGCCGATCTGGACGCTCAGTCGCAAATGGAACAGGTAGGGGTGTATATACAGACATTGCCAAATGACTCTGTAGTTCGTTCGCATGGTCTTAGTATGCTACAGCGCATTACCACACAGCATCCAAACGATCCGCAGGTGTTATCGGTTTACGGTGAGTTCCTTGATTGGAACGGTAAGCGCGACAGCGCAGTATTGGCATACAAAAAATCATTGGACATTAAGCCCGGTGATTTCGATACCTGGAAGAAATTGCTTGACGACTATACCGATAAACCAAGTGCAGATTCATTGGTAAAATATACGGAAAAAGCCATTCGCCTGTTTCCCAACCAGGCCATTGTAAGCTATTACAGCGCCATAGGGTACACTAACCGGAAGGATTATTCACGGGCAATTAAAGCAGTAAACCGGGCCATAGATATTCAGCCGGAAACTAACAAGGCTGCTATCGCTGATATGTATGCGTTGCTGGCAGACATTTATCATACCACAAAGCAGGACGACCTTTCAGATAATGCTTTTGAAAAAGGGCTCAGCATCGATCCTACTAATTCAGGTATTCTGAATAACTATAGTTATTATCTCTCTGAGCGCGGTACGAAGCTAGATGAGGCTGAGAAATTGTCGAAAAGGTCCTTGGATGTACGTCCTGCGGAGCCTACCTATCTCGATACCTACGGCTGGATACTGTATAAGAAAGGTAATTACGACAAGGCAAAAGCATTTGTACAGAAAGCAATAGACCTTGCAGGCCCTAATGCCGATGCGACACTTTACGATCACCTGGGAGATATTTATTTCAAACTGAACAATAAGGACAAAGCGGCGGAATACTGGAAAAAATCGAAAGAGAAAGGAGGGGACGATCCGCAGCTGGATAAAAAAATAAGCGAAGGGAAATTGTATGAATAGGACTATTGCAGGAGTTATATTGTTGTTTATTAGCAGTGGCCTTTCATCCTGCTCCTTTCATTGGCATGCCACGGGTAAGAACGCAAAAAATCACGACAAAGTTGCAACCGATACCAGCCAGACAGCTTTGGCACCCGCAGCAATTGCTCTGCCCGCCAAAGATACTGCCATGACAAAGGTTGCAGCAGTCGCTGCACCCGGTGCGTCCGGCCCTGAAAAGCAATTGATAGATCAGCTCACTCCCTTACTGAATGCCCGCATCGATTACAGAACATTCTCTGGGAAAGCAAAAGTTCATTTCAGTGGCCCCGATAATGACATACAATTCACAGCTCATTTCCGCATCCGCAAAGACAGTGTGATCTGGGTGAATGTAACCTTCGATGCGTTCCCCGTAGCCAGGTTATTCATTACCAGGGATAGTTTCTTCCTGCTGAACACCAAAGACCAGGAAATAACCAGAATACCGCTAAGCCAGGCCGCCAAAATATTGCCAACTAAGGTTGACTTTACATCACTGCAAAACCTTGTAACCGGCGAGCCTTTACGAAAGGGTACAATAACCAGCGCATCGACCAGTGGCGATTCAATAGCAATAGACGTTGAAGACAGCAGTTACCTGCAGCACATTACCTTCAACAAAGCCGACAGCACCATACGCACCGGCCTGCTGCGCACCCGCGACGCTAAAGGCCCACAGGCGGCAACCACCTACAGCAGTTATGAAATGATCAACAACCGGAAAATATCAACCTACCGCTCACTTAATGTGCAGAAAGGGACCGAGACATACATACTGGACATGAACTTCACAAAGACCGATTTTGACGAAGAGCTAACTTTCCCTTTTTCCATACCCAGCACTTATACCGAGAAGCGATAAAAGAGGTACTGTGCTCGGATTTGCCAACTTTAAAAAAGTTGGCAAATCTATGTTACGAAAAACCAACAACATACAAAGACCCCCGCAGAAATCATACCATTTAGACAACTAACATTTGCTTCAAAAACCCACACTCGCGCTTTGCGGTCTTAAAAACAAAATAAGTGGGCTGCGCCTTTGCGTCTTTGCGAGAGATTTTTTGCGAAATACCTTCGCATGATTTAGCTGTCCAATTGGTATCACTTCAGCGGGTTCCGCAGTTTCCACTTCCCGTCTTCCATGGCAGTGAAGTAGTTTGCGAACCAGTTGACCACTGCGGCGGGCACATTCATCGCTTTGAAGAAATAGTTTATTTCAACCGGTTTGGCGCCAAGGCTGGCTTTTGAGTCAAAAGAGGTTCTGCCTAGTTTCAGCTCACTCTTGTTCAGCAGCATTGTCCGCTCCAGCCCGGAAAATAAGATGTTGAAATACAATTGGTATTCATCATTAACCTCGTAATCCAACCCCACATAATATATCTCGTAGGCATCGGGTGTAACGAACGCGGTGTAAAAAGCCACAAGCTTTTTGTTATGGTAAAATCCAAAGACTTCAAAGCTGTCGTTATACAGCGTTTTCAGTTTTGTAAAATGCTCTTCGCCCAGTTGTGTTAGCGCGAACGATTGGCGTTCCACCACATTCTTATATAGGGTGTTCATTTGCCGCTGGCTTGCAGCAATATCCTTACTCCCAAGCTCCTGTACAGTAAGCTTGTCACGTAGTGCCAGTATTTTGTTAGCCCGTGTTTTATATTTCCGGCTAAGTGCAGCTGTATAGCCCGTGAGTGAGCCCCATTCGGGGTTTATGGTAAGGTTCATGGCGCTATCTGTGATAGGCGCATAGTACCCCATACCGGCAAGCCACTTCGCGCCATGGGCGGAAAGTGGAATATCTTTTAATACCAAGGCGGTAACTCGCTCATCACGGGCAATTTTTTCTGCGGCGGCCGCTATCAGTTCCGCGGCTTCTGTGTCGTTAATGACTGATTTATCATAGCTGTAACAGGGTGTTTCATTGCGTAGCGCATTTCCCGAAATAAGCGCTTTTACTTTCTTCAGGTCCAGGAAAAAGCGAATGATACCCTTAATGAACGTTCTATTGTTTTTTAGATTAAAATTCTTAGATGTGGTGGTAAACAGCTGGAAATATGCAAAAAGAATAGGGGCTTTATTTTTGTGAAAAACCACATACCTGAAATCTATGCCAGGCAACGATTGTTCCATAGCCAGCAGGTAATCGTAAGATAATTCAATTGTTGAGCTATTTATCTGGCCAAGCTCCTTTTCTATGCTTGCAATGTCTTTGCTGATACTATATCCCGGTAATTCCTTGCTTTTGACACGGCTGGTAAACAGTTTCTTAATACATGAAGTGATGAGACAATCGTCATAGGTATTGCCAACTGGTAGTGCAGCAGTATTGGAACTGTTCATTAGCTTATTTTGATCAAAAATAACGGAAATTACTTTTATGCCGGTTATAGCGATATAAGGTGAATGTTCGCATGATACACTTTCTGCCCTTATTCGTACCTTAGGCAGTTCAAAGCAATACACACTATGGCGCAATTGATAAGGAAGGAAGATGCACTCGAATATCATGAGAAGGGAAGGCCGGGGAAGATAGAGGTGGTTCCTACCAAAGAGACCAAGACGCAGCGCGACCTGGCGTTGGCATATTCTCCCGGAGTTGCCGAGCCATGTATGGAGATACACGCTAACCCGGAAGACGTATATCGCTATACCGCCAAAGGTAACCTTGTAGCTGTTATCAGCAATGGTACTGCCGTACTGGGCCTTGGCGATATAGGGCCGCTGGCATCCAAGCCGGTGATGGAAGGCAAGGGATTGCTGTTCAAAATATACGCTGATATAGATGTCTTTGATATAGAGCTGAATGTAAGGGACATAGACGATTTTGTAAAAGTGGTAAAGGCTTTGGAACCAACTTTTGGAGGCATAAACCTGGAAGACATTAAAGCGCCGGAATGCTTCGAAATAGAAACAAGACTAAAGAAAGAACTGAGCATACCCATCATGCACGATGACCAGCATGGCACAGCTATCATTAGCGGCGCGGCGTTGCTCAACGCCATAGAGATAGTGAATAAAAAGCTCGCCGATGTGAAAATAGTGATCAGCGGGGCAGGGGCTTCAGCAATATCGTGTTGCAAAATTTACCTTGCGCTCGGTGCCAAAGTGGAGAACATGTATATGTTCGACAGCAAGGGCCTGATAACCAAGAGCCGCACCGACCTGGACCAGTACAAGCAGCAATTCGCACACGATGCACCATCAATGGACCTACAGGAAGCAATGAAGGATGCAGATGTGTTTATCGGCCTCTCTAAAAAGAACCTGGTAACCCAGGATATGGTGAGGTCTATGGCAGAAAAGCCTATCGTTTTTGCACTTGCTAACCCAGACCCCGAGATTACCTATGAAGATGCCATCGCCGCTCGTCCGGATGTGATCATGGCCACCGGTCGCAGCGATTACCCCAACCAGGTAAATAATGTATTGGGCTTTCCATATATCTTCAGGGGGGCGCTGGATGTGCGCGCCGGCAGCATAAATGAAGAAATGAAACTGGCCGCTGTAAAGGCGCTTGCCGCCCTTGCCAAGGAACCTGTGCCGGATATTGTAAATGTGGCTTACAACAACACTACGCTTGTGTATGGCCCCACTTATATTATCCCCAAGCCCATGGACCCGCGGCTGCTGGTGCGGGTTTCCACTGCTGTGGCGCAGGCCGCTATGGACAGTGGCGTGGCAAGAAAACCAATTGCCGACTGGAACGAATATGAAGCCGAGCTGAACCGCCGCCTGGGTTCTGACGATAACCTGCTGAAATTTATAATCAATAAAGCAAAGCAAAACCCGAAGCGTGTGGTGTTTGCCGAAGCTGAGAATATTAAGATACTGAAGGCCGCACAGATAGCCAAGGACGATGGGATAGCTATTCCCATATTGCTTGGAAACAGGGAGCGGCTAAACGCAATGATCGCAGAAAATGGCCTGCACCTGGATGGGGTGGAGATCATTGATCCGCAAAGCGATAGTACTGAAGCGAAGCGCTGTGAATATGGCGCGGCATTTTTTGAAAAACGTAAACGCCGTGGCTACAACCAATATGAAGCCAAAAAAGCGATGCGCAGCAAAACGTACTATGGCTGCATGATGGTGGACAATGGCGAAGCAGATGCAGTGATCTCCGGCCTCACGCGCAAGTACCCGGATACCATAAGGCCTGCGCTGGAAATTATTGGCATGAGCCCCGGTACCAAGCGGGTGGCCGGCATGTACATCATGCTCACCAAAAAAGGCCCCCTTTTCTTTGCCGACACAACACTGAATTTTAACCCTACTGAAGATGAACTGATAGACATAACACTTCTTACAGCCAATGTGGTCAGCAACTTCAACATAAAGCCACGTATAGCCATGCTGTCTTATTCCAATTTTGGCAGCAATATGTCGCCGGAGGCCAGCCTGGTGCGCAATGCCGTAACCCGTATCAAGGAATCACATCCCGACATGGTGATAGATGGCGAGATGCAGCCGGGTGTTGCTTTTAATAAAGAACTGCTGCAGGAAAACTATCCGTTCTCTGACCTCGTGAACGAATCACCAAACGTGCTGATATTTCCAAACCTGGCCGCAGGTAACATAGCCTACCATCTGCTACAGGAAGTAGGTGGCGCCGAAGCTGTAGGGCCAATATTGCTGGGCCTTAGAAAGCCGGTGTATGTATTACAACTGGGTAGCACCGTACGGCAGATCGTGAATATCATTGCCCTGTCCGTAGTGGAAACGCAGGTGAAGGGGTAGGCCGTATCAGGCGTTGCACTGCAACGTCTAACATAGAACACAAGTAGAGACGTTGCACTGCAAAGTCTCTACTTGAAAAACAAAAAAGCATGTCACTATTCAAACATCAGTATAGGATCGAATCCGCCCGTTTGCAAAATTGGGATTACAGATGGAATGCTGCCTATTTCATCACTATATGCACATTGAATAAAGAACATTTCTTTGGGGAAATTGTTCCTGTCAAATCACTGCGCCGAACAGGTGCCGCTCATCCCGAGGGAGACGTTGCAGTGCAACGTCTCTACGTAAATCCAAATGTGGGTGAAGAATACAAAATGAAACTTTCCGGAATAGGGGAAATAGCCTGGGATTGTTGGATAAAAATACCAACTCATTTTCCTTTTACAATATTAGATGCATTTACCGTAATGCCCAATCATATACACGGCATTCTCATCATTAACAATTCAGTGGTAGAGACGTTGCACCGCAACGTCTCCAATGCACAACCGAGTTCTCCCGACGAGCAATGCAATGAGTCCGATTCCCGGCAGAGCATTATTGCAAAGTCAGATATTCCAACTAGATCAGCTGATAAAAGTAATCAGGAAACCAGGGTTAAAAATGAAGTAATGGCAGCAATGTCACCTAAGAAAGGGTCCCTTTCTGCTATAATGCGTTCTTATAAGTCCGCCGTAACAAAACAGGCCCATTTTATCAACCCTGGATTTGGATGGCAGGAACGTTTTCATGATCATATAATAAGGACAGAAGAAGAGTTTAAGAAAATTCAAAATTACATTATCACCAATGCACAAAACTGGAAAGAGGATATGTTAAATAGTTAATAGCCTCGGATGCCAGGAATTATTATGCGAGGTTTAGTAGAGACGTTGCAGTGCAACGTCTCTTACACGATACATAAATACAAAGCGCCAGTAGAGATATTGCACTGCAACGTCTCTTACACTATACATAAATACAAAGCACCAGTAGAGACTTTGCATTGCAACGTCTTATACACGATAAATAAT
Organism: uncultured Bacteroidota bacterium; assembly: GCA_903881585.1. Classification (GTDB taxonomy): domain Bacteria; phylum Bacteroidota; class Bacteroidia; order Chitinophagales; family Chitinophagaceae; genus Nemorincola. Next base: position 51,191 of record CAIRTW010000273.1, read on the forward strand.
ACAAAACACCCGTAGAGACGTTGCACTGCAACGTCTAACGCATGATACAGAGCATTCAGCGGTGAAACACAAATCCGATCTAATCCAATCAAACTATGTTCAGGCATAAAGGCAAGGCGCGCACATTTGAGCATAACTTCAGGTTAGCAACATTTTTGTCGTTTATTGCCGGGCTGGTGAATATTTGTGGTGTGCTCGCCCTCGGTGTGCTTACGACCAACGTAACCGGCCACTTTGCGTATTTTGCTGAGGGTATTGTTAAGGAGAAAGATCTGTCTGGTATTTATTTTCTGTTCTACATACTTGCTTTTTTGTTGGGTTCATTTGTCTCCAGCTTTCTTACTGAATACTTTACCAATAAGGGCAGTAACGCTCCGCACAATGCCGCGATGTTTGTAGAAATATTGTTACTGTCTGTCCTTGGCGTTTGGGGCGATATATTTTTAGTGAATGGTGTTTCCATACCGCTGTTGGCGTGCATTCTGTTGTTTGCAATGGGCCTGCAAAATTCCCTGGTGAGTAAAATTTCAAATTCGGCTGTACGCACTACCCACCTTACCGGGTTGTTTACCGATCTCGGTATAGAATTATCACAACTGTTTTTCTATAAAGAAGAAGGGCAGCGCAAAAGGCTGCTGCGAAGTATAGGGTTGCGCGGCGGCATCATAGCGTTTTTCTTTTTGGGGTGCGTGGTGGGTGGCCTTTTGTTTGTAAAGATCAAATTCCGGATACTTATTCTGGCTGCCCTAACTCTGGTCATAGCACTTATTTATGATAACCTCCGGCTGGGCTATTATCGCATAAGGAAACGCCTGAGTACCGGTGAAAATAAAAAGGGTGATTAGCCAAAAGCTAATCACCCAAACAATTCAAGTGTACATTATTATTTAAAATCCCCGGCCTTCACAAAAGAGATCTTATCCTTCGAGAGGTACTTTTTTATAGCCGTATTGATCTGTGCAGTTGTCAGTTTTTGCAGCTTGTCGTCTATATCTTTGTCCCAGTACATGGTCCGGTTAATGTACAAATACCGGTTGAGCGTACTCGCTAATTGGCCATCATCAGTGCGGCTGTTTTCGCGGTATTGCAGGAAACCTTTTTTGCTTCTTTCAGCTCATTTTCATTAATCCCGTCTTTGAGCAACTTTGCCAGTTCTTCATTCCACGCTTTTTCAAGCCTCACTTTATTGTCGGGGTTATAAATAGCATACGAGCCGAAACTGGAAGTTTCATCAATATCTCCCACTTCCATCCATGACCCTATGCCGTAACTTATCCCTTCTTTTTGCCTTATGCGCATGGCCAGGCGCGAGTTAAGGAAGCCCCCGCCAAAGATAAAGTCGGCCATAATCATCTCCGGGTAATCCGGATTATCGTCCTTCATTTTTATCATCGTCCCGCACATCATCATGGCATTTTTCTTATCCGGTGTCTTTATTTCTTTATTCTGGGGCATTATGTCTGTAAACTTTTCTGGTACCCGCACATAGGCCTTGGAGGCCGTCCAGTTGCCAAGTATCTTGTCCAGTTTATTCTTCACAACTGCATCGTCAAAATCTCCCACAAATGTGGCAGTGGCATTGGTCCCGTTATAGAAATCATTGTAGAAATTTCTCACGTCTTTAATAGTCGTATTTTTTATTCCATCTTCCTCTTCGTCCACGGTCATTTGATAAGAGATATTTCCTTTTGGTTTGGGATACATAATGCGATAGAATTCCTTGGAAGCAATACTTTGAGGCTCCGATCGCTCCTGTTCCAGCGAACTGGTATTTTCATTTTTAAGGGTGTTTAACTCATCTTCTGAGAAGGATGGTTCGCGCAGTATTTCATATACGATGTCAAGGGCTGCAGATAAATTCTGTCGTGTTGATTTGAGTGTGACAGAAACCCTTTGCTGGTAGCCAAATACATAAATGCTGGACGACAGTTTATCCAGAGCCTCATTTATCTGTGCCATCGTTTTGTTCTTAGTGCCGCGTTTCAGCATACTTGCTGTGAGGGATGCGATAGATGCTTTGTTTTCCAGGTCCTGCTCATTGCCAAGGCGAAAAGTAATGGTTGCTTCTACGGTATTTCCCCTCGTAGTCTTTACCAGCAGCGCATATTTTGCTCCGCCGGGTACAGTGCCCCTCGTTGTCCGTTTTTCAATGTTGGCAGGTGATGCGTCAAATGCCTCCGCTTTCGCCAGCGCTTCCTGTCCCTTGTAGTTTTTTACCAGGGCAGTTACATCCGGTGGTGTGGGTGGCGTTACGCGCACCGCATCTGTTGTCGGTATAAACTCACCTACCGTCCTGTTCGATGTGATCAGGTATTTCTTGATGATGCGGTTTACATCATCAGGCGTAACATTTTTCAGAATATCGCGATACAGGAATGCCAGGCGCCAGTCACCCTGCGCTATGTATTCGCTTAGTGTAAGGCCTATATATTCGGTATTACGGTAGGTCTCGTCAAAATCTTTCATTATTTTACTCTTCGAGCGTTCCACTTCTTCGGCTGTGACTGGCTTTGTGCTTAGCTCATCTATGGTATTGAACATCGCATCTTTCGCTTTATCCAGCGATTTGTCTTTAAGCACATCTGCATAGATGAACAGGAAGCCGGGGTCTTTCATTCCTGCATCCCAGCTCCATACTGTGGAGGCCTTTTCTGTTTTTACCATGTTTTGGTACAGGCGGCCATTTGGCTGGTTGGTAAGTACCTCGTTCAGTATGTCAAAGGCAGGGTAGTCATGGTCTGAGCCGGCAACTATGTGGTAGGCCACAGCTACACCCTGCACATCGCCCACGCGGTTCAGCGTCACACTGCGCTCACCATCTTGCGCAGGTTCTACAGTATACGTCGGGTCTATAACGCGCGCAGGGCGCGCTATACCCGCAAAATATTTCTCCACGAGTGCCAGTGTCTTTTGCTCGTCTATTTTACCGGCTACCAGCAATACTGCATTGTCGGGCTGATAATATTTTTTATAGAAGGCCTGCAGATTTTTTATCGGCACCTTTTCTATATCCTCTTTAGATCCAATAGTGGACTTTCCATAATTATGCCATAGGTATGCAGTAGAAAGCACACGCTCCATCAGTACATTGGAAGGCCGGTTCTCACCCGATTCAAATTCATTCCTCACTACGCTGAATTCACTCTTCAGGTCTGAGTCGGCAATAAATGAGTTCACCATCCTGTCCGATTCCAGGCTCAATCCCCAATTCAGGTTTTCATCGGTTGCCGAGAATGTTTCGAAATAATTGGTACGGTCATAAGAAGTCGTTCCGTTCGGGTTGGCGCCATGTGCGGTCAGCTCAGCCGGTACGTGGCGATGGTTCTTTGATCCCTTGAACATCATATGCTCCAGAAGGTGTGCCATGCCGGTCTCTCCGTATCCCTCCATGCGCGATCCGACGAGATAGGTAATATTAACCGTGATCGTTGGCTTCGATGGGTCCGGGAAGAGCAGCACCTTCAGACCGTTGGGCAATTGGTACTCCGTGATTCCTTCTACCGAGGTGTTTTTTACGGCTTTTTTTGCCTGGGCTTGTGCGTTGTAACCTGTGTGCATCATTGCGGGCAGCAATAGCAGGGCCAGGCGTTTTTTCAGTTGCATAAAGATCGTTTTGTGTGAGTATAAGCATATAAAACTAGCAAAATATTTAAGTCGCAATATTTTATTCTAACATTTTTTAGCCTTAACTGCTGAAAGTCAGGTGCAGTTTTATACTGGAGTACAAGTCATGAGCTACACGGGAAGGCGGAGGCTCTCTCATACAATGTCTATATTTGCCAACCTTAATTGCAAAACAATCCCAATTTCCAATTCCTCAGGACTAATTCCGCAAAAAATGAAAATAGCGATCATAGGAGCCGGTGCAGCAGGCTGTTTTGCAGCAGCCAATATTCCTTACCGGCCCGGTATTGAGGTTGCTGTGTATGAAAAAACAGGGAAGGGCCTGCAAAAGGTAATAGCATCCGGCGGTGGCAGGTGCAATGTGACCCACGAGTGTTTTGATATACCGGAACTGATAACCCGTTATCCGCGTGGCAGGCAGCTTTTAAAAAAATCCCTCTACCGTTTCGGCCCGAAGCAGACTATTGACTGGTTTCAACAAAGAGGAGTGACATTGAAAACGGAAGACGATGGGCGCATATTTCCAATAACTGATGACTCGCAAACAATTATAGACTGCATCTGGCAGCAGATGATGACCAATAAAGTACAGGTATATTATCATAAGTCGGTTGCGAAAATCGAAAAGTCCCCGTCTGGTGGGTGGGTATTACATTTTGCCGATACATCGGTAGTAAGTGCAGACGTAATATTGATCGCCGCTGGGGGATTTCCTAAACCGGAGCAATATAACTGGCTAAAGGCATTGGGGCACACCATTCAATCTCCCGTTCCGTCCTTATTCACCTTCAATATGCCAAAACACCCAATAACTGAATTGATGGGTGTAAGTGTGCCGGAGGTGACCATTAAGGTCTCCGGTACTAAAATTGTTCAGCGGGGAGCGCTGCTTATTACACACTGGGGCATGAGCGGCCCTGCGGTACTAAAGACCTCCGCCATCGCTGCTCGTGAGCTGGCCGACCGTAATTATGAATTCCAGGTAATGATAAACTGGCTGAATGATGTAACAGACACAGATATTCGCGGGATATTCGCCGGCCTGCGCAGGGAACAGGGAAAGCAATTAGTGCAAAATAAAAATCCCTTCGAGCTGCCCCGCAGATTGTGGGAATACCTGCTCGCTCAATGCGGTATAAAAGAAGATGCCCGCTGGGGCGACCTTCCAGCCACCGGACAGAATAAACTGATGGAGCACCTGATCCGCGATGCCTATTCTGTAAAAGGCAAAACTACCTTTAAAGAGGAGTTTGTGACCTGCGGGGGCATAACACTTTCAGAGATCGATCCGCAAACTATGCAGAGCAGGATAGTGCCCGGCCTTTTTTTCGCGGGTGAAATACTCGATGCTGATGGTGTCACCGGCGGCTACAACTTCCAGCACGCCTGGAGCAGCGCGTGGATAGCGGCGCAAAGTATAATTTCCGATAAATAGTTTATGCTGAACCGAATTTATCAAACCATAGTGATATGCTTTCAACTCAAAATTTGAATGATCTGCCAGGCTGCCGGGAGTTAAAATCAATTTGTAAGGCAATCTCTGTTTTGGACGCAATATTGTCGCCTGAATGGGATTATCGTTACTATTCCTATAACTGTAAGTGGGGTGAAAGCGAAGAATTTTTTGAAATGCGTAACGGATGTGGCGATCACATGTTAATTCTGTTCAGCAATGATGGTTGTGTTATTAATGGACTTAATCATGAATTATTGGAAACCGAAAAGAGTGATCTCACTTTTAACTTGCCGGACATTTTTCAAGGATTTATTTACGGGGAACCCGTAACTTCAATAGGTACTTCATTTTGCTTGTGGAAAATAGAATCTCAAAAATGGCAGGTGGGTAAAATAGGAAACTATGAGGACGGATCGGCTGATATGCTGCATATTTTTGACGGCATGCCCAATACATACGTAGAATGGGCTGAGGACTATTTTGAAGGTAGCTATAAAATTGGTGGGGTATCATTGGAAACAGTAGCTAAAATTTATCGTGGAGAATGCTTGACAAGAGAACTCGTGTTATCAATTGTAGATTCGGTAGATGATTGGAACGAGTTAGGGAGAAACCTAAAAGAAATTAATTACCAATATGATTTCTGAATAGTTCCATGATTGCCATTGTATGTCAGAGCTTTTTGCTTTTGAATTTTCACTTTTGAATTTGAACTATGAACATCGCACTTATAGGATACGGCAAAATGGGCCACGCTATTGAGCAGACTGCTTTGAAACGCGGGCACAACATTGTGCAGCGCATCACGTCTGCCAATAAGCATGAAATGAACGATGCAAATCTGAAGCTTGCAGATGTAGCCATCGAATTCACTAACCCCGCTGCCGCAAAAGATAATGTACTGCAGTGTTTGCAGGCAGGGGTAAGTGTTGTGTGCGGCACTACCGGCTGGAATGACGGGCTGGTCGAAGCAGCGCGCATAGCGAAAGAAACAGGCCGCGCTTTCCTGCATGCTTCCAACTTCAGCGTCGGCGTAAACATTTTTTTTGAGGTCAATAAGCTGCTGGCTTCACTGATGAACGGCTGCACTGATTATAATGTTTCCATCGAAGAGACCCACCACACCCAGAAAAAAGACGCACCCAGCGGCACCGGCATTACCTTGGCCGAACAGATCATAAAAGAGCTAGGCCACAAAAATCACTGGACGTTAAATGATCTAAATGATGAAGACGGGATACCAATAATCGCCCATCGCGTAGAAAACGTGCCAGGCACCCATAAGGTCACTTATTCTTCTTCTATCGACGATATTGATATTATACATACTGCCCATAACCGGGAAGGGTTTGCACTCGGTGCGGTATTGGCGGCAGAATATATTAATGGAAAAACCGGTGTTTTCTCCATGAGAGACGTTTTGTTCGGCAACAAATAATATTCATGTGCAATAGAAGGGACGGGAATGACATTTTTGATTAAATTTGAGAAACTTAAAATAATATCATGAGATCAGCCTTTTTCTCTTTGCTCACGTTAGTGTTAGTATGTGCCCTTCATTCCTGCGACCGGATCGGTGACATTTCCGGTAAATCACAGGTAGTTAAAGACAGCCTGGTGAATCTTTTCCCAACCTGGCAGTCCGCAAAGATCATCATAGGTGATAACAATACAACCATGTCGGTTGTGATCGGAGACGCCACTTTTTATAAGGCGCCAGACAATGTAAAAAAAGAAAAGGCGCAGGAACTGGGGAAAATGGTATTACGTATATGCGGGAAAGATAATTTTCTTGAAAAGGGTTACATGGTTGTAACCGCGGACATAAGTAATATTTCGGCATCGCCGTCGGATGGGATCAGCGTTCCTATTGATTTTACCGCCTTGAAAAAAATGACGGAAAAATAGAATGTCAATTTATTTTGAAAAATACCCAAGATTGCTGTGCGTTTTTACGTCTATATAAGTAATTCGGTATTGCTATCAGGAGTTGTTTCCGGTTTATGTAATAAAACCATATTGCATAATCAAACAAATTATATATTGATTGTCATTCCGGCTGTTAGAAAGTTAGGTTGAATTGATTAAATTTGCCAACTTTAGCTTTTTAAAATTGCTACGTGCGGCTAATGGCCGTGATAATAAAAAATAAAAAACAGATAACATGAGAAAAAGTTTTTACCTACAAGGCTTGCTTGCATTTTGCTTCGTTCTTTTTTCTGCTGCAGCCAGGGCCACACCTGTCGATACGCTTGTGATCATCAGCAACCCTGTTAACGATACGGTTTTTGCGGGCTTCACTGCGCACTTTTCTGTTAGCGCCATTGATACGCCTTCTCACCTGGCCAAGACATATAACTGGCAGTTTTCTAATGATGGTGGGACTACCTGGAACGATTATTCGGTATCAGACCCCGTTACAGACACATTTTCTACTATTTCGTTTACTGTGAATATTGGATCTCCCGCGGGTACTACATGGTATCGGTGTGTAGTATCCAATGATGACGGAAATGATACTTCTGCGGCTGCGGCGCTCGTTGTTCTTGCCGGCGACCCTCCGGTGATCACTTCAAATCCGCATGACACAACAATTTGTATTTCCGCCACATCGGCACATTTTTCCGTATCAGTTGACACTCCGGTATCAATGCCCGCGTTGTCTTATACCTGGTTTGAGTCTCCCGATGGGATAACCTTTGATTCAGTAGTAAGCGCTGATTTCGACCTTGCAGATTTGTCGGGTTTAAACTCAGCCACCCTGACAATGGCAAGCGGTTACTTGCTGCTTCATGATGGCTTCAGCTATGAAGTGGTAGTGGGCACAGACAGTGGCATGGCATTGTCATCGCCAGCTACGCTGCATATTGACCTCCCAAATGCAGGAACAATAACAGGTCCAACTGCTGTATGTCTCGGTTCTACGATCACACTGGCTTCCGATGTGCCCGGTGGCGTTTGGTCTAATTTCCATCATGCTATTGATACCGTTGACGCTACTGGTGATGTGTATGGCATAGCTCCGGGTCAGGACACTGTATTATATACAGACTCCAATGCCTGCGGTATTGTTAGCACTCAAGCCTACGTGCATGTAGACACATCCTTAAGCAGTCTTCCGATCTCTGGCCCGGATGCTACGTGTATAGGTCGCGTAATAGATCTTATGAATCCTAACCCGGGTGGTGTTTGGAGCTCAAGTGGCGTATATGCTTACGTTAATGCATCAGGCATGGTAGATGGTGTTTCATCTGGTTTTGAACTGATTCACTATACCCTTTCTAATGCCTGTAATACCGCCGATGCCATCTACGGTGTAGAAGTTGACGCGGTTATCCCGCCAGGTACTATTTCTGGCCCTTCCACGGTTTGTTCAGGTTCGTGGGTAAGCTTCACTTCTACAGGTGAAGATGGAACATGGCTCACCAGCAACTCGTCTATCGCAATTGTTGACGGTGATGGTAATGTAACCGGCGTATCAGATGGCGTAGCCATTATCTCTTATTATTATGCTAATGCATGTGGTGTAAGTGCGGCCACCGATACATTGTTCGTTTCGGCTCCTGCCAGTGAAATTGTTGGTCTTGATAGCGTAGGTGTTGGCTTTACCCGGCTCCTTACCGATAGTTCATTCGGCGGTGCATGGATCAGTGCCAATCCTGCCATTGCTACAGTGGATAGTGCTTCAGGCCTGGTTACCGGCGTATCGGCTGGTACCGTTAGCGTGGCGTTTACAGTTACTAATACCTGTGGCACCAGTTCCGCATCAATATTAATGCACGTTGGTATTGCTGTTGCGGGTACTATTCACGGCGCTGATACAGTTTGTGTGGGACACTCTATTTTGCTTTCTGAAACTATTGGAGGAGGCGTTTGGTCAACACTTTCTGATACCGTTGCCTCTGTTAATGATACTGGCCTTGTAAAGGGTGTTGCACCGGGTACCGGACATATCACCTATACCGTGACCAACGGTTTCGGCCCGGCCTCTGTCGTTAAGTCAATGCTTGTTCGTGATAACCATGTCGATAGCCTTCACATTCCAAACATCTTCGCATTGGGTGGCTCTTATACCTTCGCTGGATACCCAACTGGCGGTATATGGCACAGCAGCAACACTTCCGTTGGTAATTTCATCGGCAGCCCCGGCTTCTTTGTTATCTATGGCCACGGTACTACAACGATTACTTATACTGTTACAACGCTTTGCGGCACAGCAGATACTACTTTTGTAATTGACCTGCCGGGCTTCAATGGTGTAAATGAGGTAAATAACAGCACTTCGATCCTCAATGTATATCCTAACCCATCAACTGGTGATTTCACTATCAACCTGGCTGCTGGTTTATCTGAGCAGGCCATTGTAACGGTTACAAATATAGTAGGCCAGAAAGTAAAAGAATTTACGATCAGCACTAACGTACCTGCAGAATTGTCTCTTGACCAGCCCGATGGTGTTTATTTCATAAGCACGGCAACATCTACCGGTAAGTATTCAGCTAAGATCACTATAGCCAGGTAAGATATTTTTGATGATAGTTATTAAAAGGGCCGGCTTTTCGCCGGCCCTTTTACATACCGCAAATGCGCTGCTAACCAGGGTCTGCTTAAAAAATAAAGGGTAATGCGAAAAACCCCGAAAGGGGTTAGGTTTGAATAGCCCCCGATGAAATCGGGGGAGAAATAGACAGAGAAAATGACAACCCCGGAGGGGTTGAATG
>CAIRTW010000274.1 GCA_903881585.1 uncultured Bacteroidota bacterium
AATCGGGACAGGCACCAAGAAAGTAACAAAGAAAAAGGCGATTTTTTTCCAAAGGCTCCGCCGGAAAAAAAATAGCTCTACTCTGTTACCGCAGTTCGCTAATCAGCTATATGGCGCTGGTTTTCTGCCTACCATTGCTCCCGATTAGCTGCATCAAGCGGTTTAGCAGATGTACTCTTCATAAGCTTTAGTCTTTCGTTTCTACCGCGGAAAAAGGCGCCATCATGGGCTGTGCTTTATCGCTGCTATCATCTATATTATAGTGTGTTTTCAAAGTCTATTTGGTATAAGATTGCGCAGCAATTTCATTACGAATTGATATTTTCTTTCGGGAATATGAACAGCTAGCTGTTTCATATATGCAAATTTAGCAAGAGTTCTTACCCCAATTCAAAGACGGTGATCTCCGGCATTACCCCCAGCCTGCCGGGATAGCCGAGGAAACCGAAGCCCCTGTTCACATACAGGTTTTGCCGACCTTCGGTATATAGCCCGGCCCACTCCTTGTACATATACTGCACGGGGCTCCATTTAAACCACTTGCTGTCTACACCGAACTGCATACCGTGGGTGTGGCCGCTGAGGGTGAGGTCCACGTCGCCGTAGTTTGGTATCACTTGCTTATGCCAGTGGGAAGGATCGTGCGACATGAGTATCTTAAACGGAATATTTTTTTCTTTGAGGCCATCGTAAGCCTTCGCCATATCTCCGTATTTTGGGAAACTGTCCTTAGCGCTCCAGTTCTCAATACCTATCAAGGCTATTTTATCGGCCCCGCGCTCAAACACGACATGCTCGTTCATCATCAGGCGCCAGCCCATAGATGCGTGTATGCCCTTCAGCTTATTGAGGTTATCTATCTTGGCCTGTTTTGTGGGCCAGTCGTGTACATAGTCTCCATAATCGTGGTTACCAAGTGTGGAGTAAACGCCCATAGGCGCTTTAAGTCGCGAGAAAATTTCCTGGTATTTATCATCAACCTCATCTGCATGGTTGTTGACCAGGTCTCCGGTAAAGAGGATAAGGTCTGCGTTCTGGTCCATTGCCCTTTGAATGCCGTGTGCCACAGCTTCATGGTTATCAAAACTGCCTGTGTGAATGTCTGATATCTGCACGATCTTCAGCCCCTTGAACGCCTGCGGCAATGAAGCTAAATTCAGCTTTATCTTCCGCACCCGGTAACTATATCTATTTTTTATACCGTACGTAAACCCAAGAAGCGAGAGACCGCCCAGCACTAAAGCCGTGCGCTTCAGGAATAACGAGCGCTCTATAGAATTAGACCCTTCTGTTGCTGAAGATGAATTATAGGCAATTGCTGTTATCGCCCATGTAAACAACCTCCGGATATCGTCCAGCAACATTACCAGCAGTATGAGTATTTTACCGACCGTAAACCCAAGCACAAAGGCTATATATACGTTGCGCAGCAGGTGCGGCACATTTGCCCAGTTGATTGTGCGGATGAATATAAGACCTAGCCAGCTCAGGGTAGTAAGCGCTAAATAAGCAATGGTAATACCGAGGCGCCATGGCGGCGGCATGTTGCGCACCGCAGAGCGCACGACGATAAAACTATAATACTCGGCCAGCCCTACAATACTGAGAATAATGATCATTCTTATTGCCATATACTTGCTATTAAAATTTTAAGAATTCTTCTACCTGCTGGTTTATCATAGTTATTGTTTCCGGTTTTACCAGGTCCCCACTGGTGTCTATTTCTTCGTTGATGCGGGACAGCAACACTTTATTATACAACACGTTTACCTTCAGATAATGAAGAATGGAGGTCATATGTTCTATGCCCCGCAGGTTGCCCGCCCTGCCATCTGATACCCCTACAAGTGCAGCCTTCTTATACCACCAGCATTTTTTCACATCGCTGTTGTCAATCATAAGTTTCAATATGCCGGGGAAACTGGCGTTGTATTCGGGCATGATGAACAGGAATTTCTCTGCGGGTAACAGGTACTCTTTTTCAATGCTGAGCATCTCTGCGCCGCGCTCCCAGACATTCTTCTGCTCCAGCGACAACAAACGAACATCCTGATGTCTTTCGGACAATAGTTTATGATAAAGATTGGCTGTCCGCAGCGTCATACTGTCGGACCGGTTTGTGCCTGCTATTATTGTTATCATTTAGTATTGTAAAATAAGAAGACCAAAGGTGGGTACAATTTGCGATATACCATGCAACAGGATTCGCATTTTAACACAGTTTCTTTTTATCCCCAGATAATGAAATACTATTATCGAGTCGCCCTCCTTCGGCGAAAAGCTTCGGCGGGTAAATAAGTCTTAAGTTGTAAGTCATAAGTCTGCGGGTTAAAAACCAAGATAAGAAGCTGTATTTCGGACTTGGCAAACTCGCGCTAAAAGTCGGCGTATCAGGCCATTAAAAAAACCCCAGCTAAAAAAGCCGGGGTAAGTGTGGGATGTTGGATCCGATCCTCAATTTATTATTTAGTGCCCTTGTTGTTCTCAGAGACATCATCAATTACATAAATATCCTCACCTTCGTGCTTCATGCGGTAGTTCTCGCGGGCGTACTGTTCCAGTTTCTGCGGATTGGTAAGCAGGTTGGTTCGTTCGGTATTCATCCTGGTTATTTCGGTATTCAAGTACTTAATGTTGTCCTTTACGCCATTCAGTTCCTTCTGCCGTTGCTGCAGGGAGAACCAATCGTTCTGGTCGAAGAACAATGTCCAGGTAACAAATGCCAGCACTGCAATAAAATACTTGTTCGTTACTACCTTCAGGACCTTCTTCATAACCTAAATTTAAGAAATTCCAACGACCCGGTGAAACCGGAATTACCAACATATTCACAGAACCAATTACTTCCCAAACTTTATAGCCTTTCCGGGATAGTATGCTATATCTCCCAGCTCACCTTCTATGCGCAGCAGCTGGTTATACTTGGCCATACGATCACTGCGGCTGGCTGATCCTGTTTTTATCTGCCCGCAGTTAAGCGCCACGGCAAGGTCGGCTATAGTTGCATCTTCTGTTTCACCGCTGCGGTGGCTCATGATGGTGTTATAACCCGCATGTTGTGCCATGGTTACAGCGTCTATCGTTTCGCTCAGTGTACCTATCTGGTTTACTTTCACCAGGAGGCCGTTTGCGATGTTTTCTTTTATCCCTTTTTCCAGCCTGGTCACATTTGTAACGAAGAGATCATCGCCTACCAGCTGCACCTGCTTGCCCAGCGCTTCGGTAAGTTTCTTCCAGCCCTTCCAGTCATCCTCTGCCATGCCATCTTCTATGCTGATGATCGGATATTTCTTACACCATTTCACCCAATACTCCACCAGCTCATCGCTGCTCATTATCTTGCCATCACTTTTATGAAAATGATACTTTTTATCTTTCTCCACCCATAATTCGCTATTTGCAGCGTCCATAGCAACGCCCACCTGAGCGCCTGGTTTGTAGCCTGCTTTTTCTATGGCTTTCAGCACCGTTTCTATCGCCTCTTCATTGCTCTGAATATTTGGAGCAAAGCCTCCTTCATCACCTACATTAGTGCTATAACCCTTTTCCTTTAAAACCGTCTTCAGCGTATGGAATATCTCTACACCCCAACGAAGGCCTTCGCTAAAACTGGATGCTCCAACCGGCACTACCATAAATTCCTGGAAGTCTATCTTATTATCTGCATGGGCGCCACCGTTCAGAATGTTCATCATTGGCACAGGTAGCGTGCGTGCATTGGCTCCGCCTATGTAACGATATAATGGTAAGCCGACTGTCAGCGCTGCAGCCTTAGCAGCAGCCATGCTTACGGCCAGTATGGCATTAGCGCCAAGCTTGCTCTTATTTGGCGTACCATCTATATCTATCAGTGCTTTATCCAGCCCACGCTGGTCTGTTACTTCCCAGCCATAGAGGTCTTCGGCAATAATGTCGTTCACATTGCTGATGGCTTTCAGCACACCCTTGCCCTGGTATTTCTTCTTATCATTATCCCTGAGCTCCATGGCTTCATGCTTGCCTGTGCTGGCGCCACTGGGCACTGCGGCGCGTCCCATTGCACCATCGCTGGTATGAACATCCACTTCAACTGTTGGATTGCCCCTGCTATCCAATACCTGGCGGGCGATAATGTCGGTGATGAAACTCATGTGCGTTTGTTTTTTGATGTGCGTGGCAAAAATATAGTTTATTGGTGAAAATAATCTGCCGGGGACCGCCTTCCATGTTAAAAAAAGTTAGGGCTTGCTGAGAACGTTGAAAATATTGCCAGATTTGTATTTCAAGTGGAACTTCATTTTTTAGATGAAAGGAATTTGATGTTTTTGTCTATTAAAATCCTGTACTTCATTTTGCCGACCACATTCAACCCCTCCGGGGTTGTCATTTTCTCTGTCTATTTCTCCCCCGATTTCATCGGGGGCTATTCAAACCTAACCCCTTTCGGGGTTTTTCGCATTATACCAATTAGACATTAAAAAACGGCACTAAAGCTATTCATATAATAGTCGAAGGATGTGAGCGTTTTTATAGTTTCATTTTCAATGCTTTTTACTAGAT
>CAIRTW010000275.1 GCA_903881585.1 uncultured Bacteroidota bacterium
GGCGGGCCTTCATAAAAAACAAATGGCTCCGCACCATCGCGCAGTTTCACACTCTCATTGAAAGTATGTTCCGCCTTCCACTTAGCCAGGTATTCCTGCTCTATGGACGGCATATTCAGTCCTTTATATTCGTTGTATTTGGCCATTGGGTGTAGTCTAAAGTCTAAAGTAGAAAGTCTAAAGTCTGCGAGAGCAGAAAATGGCTAACCTAACTTAAAATGTGTGCCCGCCCGAACGTACCTTTCCGGTACGGGCGGGCAAAGGTAGGGAGATTATTTGGGAGAATTAGTACAAGTTTTGGATGTGAATTATTTAAAATAAACAACTATTTTTACTTTTTCAAATCAAATGGAAATTTCACAGTTAACGATAAAATTGATTATTCTTTTGATCCCAGGTGGGATTGGAGCAATAATATTAGAAAGGTTGACAGTTCATAAACCTTGGACATCGTTTCGATTTATTCTTAATGCAATAATAATTGGCATTTTTTCATACCTGATACTGCAAATTATCGTTTTGATAATCTATTGCACGGGTTTTTGTATAAAGTTAAATATGAAATCATACTCAAAAGACTTAACAATATGGGATAATTTGAATGAAAATTCTGCAATATCATATTTTGAGGTGATTTATTCAAGTGGTATTGGTGTGCTTTTAGGACTATTATTGACCAAAGCGGACACTAAAAAATGGTTAAATAATTTTTCTCGTAAACATGATATTTCCAGCAAATATGGAGACGAGAATTTATACTCATACTTTTTGAACTCAAAAGAAATCAATTATGTTTATATTAGGTACATCAAGCATAATATAACGTATTTAGTAAATGTCATATCATTTTCTGAAACTGATGAATTCAAGGAGCTAGTATTATCTAATGTATCAGTGTACAGCTATGACAAATCTGAACTTTTGTACGAAATAGGTAAAATATACTTATCTTTACCTAAGGATGATATAATTATTGAATCAGCACAAACTCAATAAAATAAAATGGAAAATAATAATAAAAATACTGCCCAAACATCAACGCTTACGGAAGGTGTGAACAAAGGGAATATTAAGTCGCAAAGTAACGTTGATAAGTCAACAGTGAAACCCCCGCCAGCACCACAACCAAAAGCCGCTAATAAAAACTAAGCTATGAGCAAGAAAGTAAATTTCGTAGATACACATGGAGCGAAAATAAAAAATGGTGTTATTAAACCAGAACCAAATATTGACAAGTCAGCTGTTTTAGCGCCACCTGCACCTAAACCTAAAAAACCATAAATTTTAACTGAAATCATTATGAGCGAAAAAATCGAAGTAAACGTGATTGTTCCTGCATCAAGTATCGAAGCTGGAGTTGTGAAAGTTGAACCTAATATCGATAAATCTGCGGTTTTGCCACCACCGCCACCAAAGCCTAAAGGAAATAATTAAGCGGAGACTTTATATTGTTTCCAGTATTATCATGGTCCAGGGGCGAAAACGACCTTCAGCAAGATTTTGGATATTTTCTTCGTTAACCATTCAAAATTTCTTTCCGAACCTCGTCATATGGCCGACCGGTATCGCCCTTGCTTAATTCAACAGCAATAATATCATCGAGATATTCCAGGAACTCGTTTATATCACTTTGCGTGTTCTCTGTCCCTCGTAACTGCATCAAATCAATTAGCAAAGCAGTATGCACGCCTTTCTCATTTGTTACATAGTTAACACCAGCCATAGTAATGATTATCCAATAAAGTTACGAAAAACCATTGTACAATTTCTGCGTTACGAGAGTACCAGTCTGTTTCCTAATATTGCAAGATGAATGAACAGTCGCTCCTCCAGCTCCGCACAGCCATCCACCGTTTTCTGAAACTGGATGATGCAGAATGGGCTAAGCTGGTGCCTTATCTGGAGGAGCGGCAACTGGCGAAGCACGGGCTTTTTGCGGTTGAGGGTAAAACTGCACACGAGGTTGGCTTTATCCTGGATGGTAATATGCGGCATTACTATACACGTGATGGTGAAGAAAAGACAACTTACTTCTATTTCGAGGGGCATTTTGTGAGCTCTTATATGAGTTGCCTCACAGGCAGGCCTTCGGAGCTTACTATTGAAGCGCTTACCGATTGCACGCTGCTTGTTTTCAAGTACAAGGATTTGCTGAAATTATACGATCTGTCGCATAAATGGGAGCGCTTCGGCAGGTTGTTGTCCGAATACCTCGCTATTGGCCTGGAGCAACGCATGGTCGGACTGCTGATGCTGAGCCCCGAAGAGCGTTACCTGCAATTACTGGAGAGCAACAAACATAAGATCATAGAGCGAATTCCACAGCATTATGTATCCAGCTATCTTGGCATTACACCAGTAAGCCTCAGCCGCATCCGGGCAAGGCTGCTAAAAAAATGATTCCGCATTTCTTATCTTAAGTTAACGTACACAGGGTGGACTGTGGCCGAGCTTTGCTTCATAAAAAAAACGTTTATGAAAAACCTCCTAAGATCAGAACGGGCCATGCAACTCGCGCTGGCAATTATTGCGCTGTACTGCCAGCCCATCCATTTCGCATGGTGGTTATGGCCATTTCTTTTTCTTTCTCCTGATGTAAGTATGGTCGGTTATTTGGTGAATAGCAACCTAGGGGCTGCGCTCTATAACATCGCCCATCACAAAGCGATTGCAGGTGTATTGATAATAGCAGGGGTGGTTGGTCATTTTCCCGTGTTATTATTTATCGGCCTGTTGCTTTGGGCACATTCTTCTTTCGACCGCATCATGGGCTACGGCCTAAAGTATCCGGATTCATTTGAGCATACGCACCTCGGCTTTATTGGTAAAAAGGGTAAGGCGGAGTTTTTTGATTCGGGCAGCTTGCACAAAACCCAATAAATTGAATAATTAATAAAACTGCTTATCTGCTTTAGGTGAGTGGTTTTTTAGGGGTTATTATGTCGTTGAGCGGCACTGGAGTTGTTACCATTGCTTGCTGAATCATCCGATAGAATAGTTTGCCTCGGTAGGTTGACATCTTTCTATTAAACC
>CAIRTW010000276.1 GCA_903881585.1 uncultured Bacteroidota bacterium
CTGCTTGGATGCACGGTTTTTGAGGGCCTTTGCCATATTTCCTTGCATTTGGTTACCCCTAATTTCCGAAATTCTCCCGTATTTACTATACTTTGTAGTTAATCAGCAGACCCTATTTAATCCTGACAATCTATGGACGAATCGCAACAAAACCCATTTACCCGCAATTATCCCTTTTTCATTAAGGCGCCTGTTATTTTATTCGGGCTAGCGCTCTTTTTCTGCATTCTGCATGTGCTATCGGAAGTGCTGGTGCCATTTGCTTTCGCTTGCCTGATCGCCATCCTGCTCAACCCGCTGAGCAGACTGCTGGGACGAAAACTACCCAGGGGGATCGCAATATTTTTTGCTATCCTGCTTGCGCTGTCGTTTGTAATAACTGTTTGTTATCTTCTGTCTCGGCAAATATTGACATTTAATGAGTCGCTACCGGCGCTGAAAGCAAAATCGTCGATGATCGCGGAACAAGTGCAGTTGTGGATCAAAAATCATTTTGGCCTGTCGGTGCAAAAGCAGCTTGAAATGGTAGATGGCGCCGTAAAGGGCGGGGAAGCATATGTGGGTACTACTGTGAGCGCCCTGTTGGGCGGAGTAGTGGTGCTGATCTTAATACCCATCTACGTGTTTTTTCTTCTCTTTTACAAACACCTGCTGCTGGATTTTATTTTCACCGTGTTTACCGAGAAGAATTCGCCGCGTGTTGCTGAAATATTATCAGAAACAAAAATTGCCATTCAAAAATATGTCGTGGGCCTGCTGATAGAAATGGTAATCGTTTCCACCCTGAACAGTACTGCCTTGCTGATACTAGGTGTTAAATCAGCCATACTTATAGGAGTGATTGGTGGCATACTGAACGTGATACCCTATCTGGGCGGGATTGTGGCCATAGCGTTGCCAATATTAATGGCAACAGTAACCAAAGAGGGCTATTCCACACAGGTGGAGATCCTCATTTCTTATATGATCATACAACTGATAGATAACAATATACTGGTGCCGAATATAGTATCGTCTAAAGTGCAGATAAATGCACTGTTTTCCATTCTTATAGTACTGTGCGGTGGAATGCTATGGGGGTATTCGGGAATGTTTCTTTCGATACCTTTTGTGGCGATACTAAAAATTATTTTTGACCGCATAGACGGACTTAAGCCATGGGGGCATGTGCTGGGAACAAAAGTGCCTGAAAAGCATATAGGTATAAAATGGCAGGCAAAATGGGCGCGGCGATTTAATAGAAGAGATGAGGTGTCGGAAACGTAGCTGTGTTAGGAAGCAATCCGTAGATGACATTTTCGACTTCCGTTCATTGATGCATCGAGGGATTTATTGCGGCTTCCAAACTAATCTTAATGAAAACTAAAATTTCAAGTTGTCCGGATTTTGATAAGTATTCCAGAACCGGAGGATTTCAACTGTTTTTCCGTTTATACGGTAATACAAAATAATGCGGCCATGTATCACGCATTTGCGGATTTTTTTGGACGGGTTATGCAGCGGATATAAATATGGATTTTCCCGAATTATCTCAAGTACATCGCCTACCCGATTCAGAAACAGCCGCAATACTTTTTCATTCCATTCCTTTTCAAGATATTCTATGTTTGCATTAAACGTAAGCTCACCTCTTGGCGTCCATTTTAAAGCATAACTCATAGCTTGTATCGCTTTTTGACTTCTGCCCATACTTCTTCGTGCGGGCGGCCTTCTCCTCGTTCAGCTTCCTGAATAGCAATATCCAGCTCCTTTTCCAGTTCAGGATCGTATGTGTCTTGCGCCCCTTTCCAATCAGCGTCCAATATTTCTTTGATAGCCTGTATCACGGACTCATCCTGTTCTTCACTTATCCGTTGAATTATTTCTTCTTTTTCTGCGACTATATTCATACCCGTCATTTTTGCTATTCAAAGTTAAGATTTTTTCCTAGCTGGAAAAAAAGTTGCATTTCGACCTTAGTTCTTTGAATGTCCTAAGACGGTTCTATTGTGGCCTCCAAATACCCTGCTGAACATCTGAAAGAACGGGGATTATTCGATACTCGGAGAGACGGTATTCGTTTGAAAGTCAATTATTGCCATTGCTTGTAGTCCCAAGTCTGTAAAAGGAATGGAATAATTATAATGAATCGTCAGTTTGCAATTTGTCTTATCGATTTGTTCGATCGTTGGACCTAATAACACGCCGTATTGTCTTATTTGTTCATTATCCTTCTTTAAAAGCGGGGAAAATGTATTTTCATTTATGGTAACGATATTAGTCGCCTTTTTACTAAGACTTTTTAATATTACCTCACTCCACGAATAATATATATAGACTCCAACAAGGTCGGCATTCCACACATACTTCATTGGGAAAAGATAACGTCTTGATGTATCACACCTATTTATAATCTGGACCACATAATCGCCACAAATAAATGTAGTGTCAAGATTCAAATGACCACCATACTCTATGATGTACCTGTTCTTTTCTACATCTGCGTTTTTGCTTATTGTGATACTATCCCCAGAGGCTAAACTATATATCTTTATACTGTCCTTATTAGTTATCCCGCTATTATTACCTACTTGTGCCACGGCATAAATCGGGAGCAAAAGCAGAGCAAACAATAATCTTTTCATTGATCTAAAGATAACGACTTTCTTCTGCTCTATGCATTCGAAGTATACAAAATAGGGCGCGATCTCTCGCGACCCACAGATTGCAACAAATAGTACCTACTACTTTTTCTCCGTACAATTCACCATCCAGTTGATGCCGTATTTATCGGTGAGGGAGCCGAAGTAGGAACCAAAAAACATATCGGCGAGCGGCATGCTGATGGTTCCGCCATCGGAGAGGCCCTGGAATAATATTTCGGCCTCAGCCCTTGTTTCGGGCTCCAGGCTGATGTGCATGTTGTTGCCTCTATAATTTTACTTCCAATCCAGTCTTCTTAATTTCATCCAATAACAGACCTCTGCCGGTGTAATCTTTGGTGGGATACGTATGTATATCGAGATCAGGAAAACGAATATTTACCATGGCTACCAGGTCTAAATTCTGTAAAATATTATCTGTAAAATTTCCAGAGAACAAGGCCAAGTCTATGTCTGAGTTTTCATTTGACTTTCCGGTAAGTACAGAACCAAACAAAATTGCCTTATCTATTTTTATAGGTAAGGATTTGCATGCCCGAAGGAAATCACGTGTATACTTTATTGCATCTTCTCTGTTCATTATTAAGATATTCTTCAGAGGCTCAATCCCTTGCGCTCTACAAATTCTACATCCCGGTACAAAATTCCTACGCCATATTATGAAACACATGCTGCACATCATCATCCTGTTCCAGGCGCTCTATGAGCTTGAATACGTCTTCTGATTGCTCTTCGGTTACTGCTATTGTGTTCAGTGGTATCCATTCCAGCTCTGAGGAGATGGGGGTGATGCCTTTTTCTTCCAGGGCTTTCTGCATATTGCCGAAGTCGGTAAAGCCACACTGCACCACTATGTTGCCTTCGCTGTCTTCGCCTACTTCTTCCAGGCCGAAGTCTATAAGCTCCAGCTCCATGTCTTCTATATTCAGGCCCTCAGATTTCAGTTTAAAAACACCTAGGTGCTTGAACAGGAATACCACCGAACCGCTATTGCCCGGTGTGCCGCCGCCTTTGTTAAAGTGCGAGCGCACGTTAGCCACTGTACGTGTTGTATTATCCGTTGCAGTTACCACCAGCAGCGCTATGCCATGGGGAGCATAGCCTTCATACAGCACCTCATCATAGTTGCTGATGTCTTTGCCCATGGCGTTCTTTATGGCCGCCTCTATGCGGTCCTTCGGCATGTTGAAGCCCTTGGCATTCTGCATTACGCGGCGCAGCATAGGGTTTGTGTCCGGCTCCGGGCCACCTTTCTTTACTGCTATAGCTATTTCCTTGCCCACACGGCTGAACTGCTTGGCCATGCGGTCGTAACGTGCAAACATCGACGATTTGCGTACTTCAAATATCCTACCCATATTGTATTGTTAGTGTATTTAGAATCAGGGCGCAAAAGTAAGAATTGTTTTCTTTGCACCGATATAAAAAACAAGAACCTGGCACCTGTCCTGAATTTACATTCATTTAAAATTTCACAATAAGATAAAATACAAGCGGCGAGCTAAAGGTGCCCTGTGATACGCTGGGTTTTGATACTGTTTCCTTAGTCACGGTCGTGATAGCGCCCAATCCATTGCTCTGGGTTGTGGTAATGTCTATGGTATTCACCTGGTTGCCGGTGACATAGTAGAAACTAGCTTCTGTGCCTATCAAAACACGCTTGGTAATATGATACCTTATCCATGCCATTGGCCCGCCGCCATAGCTAGTTATTGTTGTCTTTGTCGCAGTAGTCGTGGTATCAAAGGAATGTACTGTATTGCTTGTGTTGTCGTTATTGTTATTGAACACGAGATCAACACCCCCGCCGGCTGTCCACCTTTGAGAAAGGTTAACCAGTTTTTCTACACCAAGGCGCAGCTGCATATCGTTTAGCTTAGTGCTGGTTGCCGTAATACCATCGTCGCTGGAAGTGGAACTGTAGCCCGCGCCGAGCCTTAGCCCGAAACCAGATTTGAAATTGATATTGTATGTGAGCAAGTAAGGATTGACAATGGTAGAAGCCGTGCTGCTGTTAAAATTGAATACCTGTCTGATGAGCCCGTTGAGCTGCACACCTACATACTGGTCCACATGCTGGTAACCGGTATCATTAGCGCCCTTTGGATCATCCTGGGCAAATGAGGTCTGAAGGCATCCCACAAAGAGAAATGCCGTAAACAGGCTTTTTTTCATTTTAATTTATTTTGAATGGGTTAGAAAATCTGGGAGCTGTAGTTATTTGATAGTCTGTAAGCGTATTGAGGAAGGCTATTATCGCCTGCTTATCCTGGTCGGGTATGCTCATCTGTAACGCATTCCCGGAATTATTGATAAGCAGCGGATCGAGGTTAGGTGTCTTAATGATACCGTGGCTGTAATGATCGATAACATCGCTGAGCGTCTTATACCTGCCATCGTGCATATATGGCGCAGTGAGCGCCACATTGCGAAGGCTCGGCACATTGAAGGTCCCGTTTTCTGTTGCAATACCTGTTATGGTTCCGCGTCCCATATCGACATAATTATTATCAAGGCCGATGTCGAGGAAACTGGAACCGCCGCCGCCGCCGTAGAAATTATTGAACATTCCGGGGCGAACACCACCATTGTGGCAAGATGAGCAATTATACTTGCTGTCAAACAAAGCCTTTCCAGCAACTTCCTGTGCTGTCATTGCTGTTGAATCACCATCAACATACCTGTCCAGCCTGGTAGGGGCCGTATTGATCGCTTGCATAAATATCGCTATAGCGTCGGATATCCGGTCAACAGTGATCTGCCCATCGCCATATGCGCTAAGAAACAGATTGCTGTAATATGGCAGCGCAGCTAGTTTTTGAGGTAAAGTAGATGGATCAGTAATGCCCATTTCCACATGATTGCTTATTGGCCGAACAGAAAGATTACGGATGTTAATTTCCCTGCCGTCCCAGAAAAAGGACTGCCTGCCTTGCACATTCATTACTGCAGGTGCGTTTCGCTTGGTGAGCCTGCCTTCATAACCAACGCTGAAAGAAACGTTATCGGCAAAGCTATATTCCTGCTTGTGGCAGCTTGCGCAGGCTACTGCATTATTGAGCGATAAATGAGTATCATAAAACAATACCCGCCCCAGGGTAGCCTTTCTGTTCAGGCTATCGGGCTGAAAAAAGGCGAAGCTATCATAATACGGATACGGCGTAGTGGGAAGATCGAGGTAAACCGAACTACCAGAGACTACGGCACTTTTTTTACAAGAATACGCTACAGCAATTACCAGCAAGATACTACATACGGCGATCAGCTTCTTCATAGGGCTACTTTGAATGATAAATAATATGACAATAAAAATACTAAATATTTTAAAACAGGGTCTATTTAAATTAATCAAACCAGTTTAGGTACATATATCACAAACTTCTCCTCAAATGCCGGCTCTGGAAATATATCATTGATGCGCCATGCCTGCGCGATCTTCTGCAATCCGGATTCTTTGATCTCATTGGTCAGGTCTCCACCTTTCAGGCATATCAGCCCGTTGGGGAATTCATCGCTCTTCTGCCCCATGCGTATTAGGGGGTTTATCCACCGCCAGAGGTCGCCCAGAGGGGCCACAGCGCGGGATACCGCAAAGTCAAATGTCCTGCCTTTGATCTCCTCTACCCTTCCATGCATGGCAGTTACATTTTTAAGCCCTATTGCACCTGCAACCTCCTGCACCACTTTTATCTTTTTGCCTATGCTGTCCACCAATAAGAAATTCACCTTCGGAAAAAAGATAGCGAGCGGTATGCCCGGAAAGCCGCCACCCGTTCCTATGTCCACCACCTGCGTCCCATCGTCAAACGAGCAAAGCGCGGCAATGGCCAATGAGTGCAGTACATGTTTCTCATACAGCGCGTCTATATCCTTGCGCGAGATCACATTTATTTTCTCGTTCCATTCTTTATATAAGCTTTCCAGCTGCTGCAACTGTGCGAGCTGGTGTTGTGTGAAGTCGGCGAAGTATTTTAAAACTATTTCCAATTCTTTTCGTCTTTGTGGGTTATGTATGGGAAAAACGCAAAGTTATATACCATCCACCCTATATCGAAGAAAGGGAAGAAATAAATGATGTTTTTCCTTCCGAGTTTGCCCGCCATTACTGCCCAAAAAAACCAATAGACAATACAACGGACACACATAATAATTATTGCAGACAATGGGTGCGACAAAAACAAACATACAAAAAAGCACAACCAAAGACCGGCATGTGAAGCCCCATACAATCCAAGAAGGAATTTGATGCCCGGTTTATAATATTTGCCGGTAGATAAATGCCGCTGCTTTTGCTTCCGCCAATCTGCCCAGGTGGTTTTCGAGGTGGTTGTTGTAAATGCTTCCCTATCGCATACAATGGCTGTGTTATCCTTATTGCCCACAATGCTCACCAGCAGATCATCATCGCCAGATGGCAGGGCATTCCAGGCAGGTGAAGCAACCGCCTGCCGAAAAGCCGCCCTTGTGCAGGCCATATTCCTGCCCACGGCCATGTAGGGCATACCTGCGCATGCGTAGGCGCTATATTGCAGGAAGGTGTGCATTGTTTCCCATTGCACAAAAGCATTCAGCAGTCCGCCGCCTGTGTGATAGCCGCCGTAGCCTGCCACTATCTGCTTACCTGAGGCCAGCGGGGCAACCATCTTTTCCAGCCAGCGGTGACTGGCCGGCACACAGTCTGCGTCTATCAGCACCAGCCAGTCATAGCTGGCAGCTTCCACGCCTTTACTTAATGCATGCTTTTTCCCTTTGAGCGCTCTGGTTGCGTCGCGCGGAACAACCACATCCCACAGATTGCCATACCACTGCTCCATTTCCATTAAAACCTGGGCAGTATTATCTTCCGATGCATCATTTACCACAATA
Source organism: uncultured Bacteroidota bacterium (assembly GCA_903881585.1). GTDB lineage: Bacteria > Bacteroidota > Bacteroidia > Chitinophagales > Chitinophagaceae > Nemorincola. The sequence continues at coordinate 7,509 of CAIRTW010000276.1, forward strand.
ACCTCATACAGCGCGCCCCCATCCTTATGGCTATCTGGATCATTACCATATCTTTGCGACAAAATAATGGGCAGGTTTTCTTTAAGGTTGGCTGCTTCGTTCTTTGCACAGATGATGATGCTTACGGGCTGGCGATCTTTTACGGGTGTTTTAGGCTTGTCATCCTGAGCGGAGTCGAAGGATGGTATTGAAAACACGCGCACAAAGAAATACAATGCGTACGCGCATTGAATTATAGCAAGAAAGACAAACAGATAAAAGAGTGCCACTTAGTAAAGATAATTTAAACAGATAAACCATTTCACTTGACATTCGACCTAATAGCAACCGACACCAACTCAAAAGCCCGCGCCGGAGTTATCTCCACAGATCACGGGGTTATAGAAACGCCCATTTTTATGCCAGTGGGCACGGCGGGCAGCGTAAAGGCAGTGACACAAGACCAGCTTAAAGAAGAAGTAAAAGCGCAGATAATACTGGGCAATACTTACCACCTTTACCTGCGCCCCGGCACCGGCATACTGGAACAGGCTGGAGGGCTGCATAAATTCAACGGCTGGGACCGGCCTATACTTACAGATAGCGGTGGCTATCAGGTATTTTCGCTGGCGGCAAACAGGAAGATAAAAGAAGAAGGCGTGGTGTTCCAGTCGCACATAGATGGCTCGCGGCACCTCTTTACACCGGAAAGCGTGATAGACACACAGCGCAGTATAGGCGCCGATATTATCATGGCGTTCGATGAGTGCCCGCCCTACCCTTCGGAATATGACTATGCTAAAAAATCTATGGAGCTTACACATCGCTGGCTGGCGCGCTGCGTAACACAGATGGGAGAGACCGAACCAAAATATGGCTACAGCCAATCATTGTTTCCCATAGTGCAGGGCAGCACCTACAAAGACCTGAGGCAGGCATCGGTAGAGTTTGTTGCGGACATGGACTGCGATGGCAATGCAATAGGCGGCCTGTCTGTGGGAGAGCCTGAGGAGATGATGTATGAGTTCTCTGCCCTCTGCTGTGAATACCTGCCCGCAGAAAAGCCACGCTACCTGATGGGTGTGGGCAACCCCTGGAATATACTGGAAAATATATCCCTGGGCATAGATATGTTCGACTGTGTAATGCCTACCCGCAATGGCCGCAACGGTATGTTGTTTACTACCAATGGGGTTATAAACATAAAAAATAAAAAGTGGGAGAATGACTTCAGCGTTATTGATGAAGGGCTGGATTGCCATACCAGCCGGTTCTATACAAAAGCCTATTTGCGGCATCTGTTCGTATCATCTGAGATACTGGCATTAACAATAGCCAGCATCCACAACCTTGCTTTTTACTTACATTTGGTAAAGGAAGCCCGCACCCACATTTTAGCTGGCGACTTTAACTCATGGAAGCAGGAAATGGTGCCGCGGCTGAAACAACGATTATGAAATTCCAATAACTAAAATCCAAATTCCAGGGAAATACTTTTTACTTTATGCCCCTTTTAACTTTTAATTTTTGACTTTTGAATTAGCATGGTGTTGATCAAAAAACTGGATTGGTACATTATTAAAAAGTTGTTCAGCACCTTTTTCTTCGCCATTATGGTGTTCGCCGTCATATCATGCGTCATCGATTATTCGGAAAAGGTGGACAATATTGTTTCCAAAAAGGTGCCGCTGGCCGAGGTGGTCAACTACTATAAGAATTTTGTGCCGCACATTACTGCACTGCTTTTCCCGCTGTTCGTTTTTATTGCTACCATTTTCTTTACTTCCAAGATTGCTTATAAGTCAGAGATCATCGCCATTCTTTCCTCTGGTGTTTCCTTTCAGCGCTTTTTAAGGCCATATGTTATTGGCGGCGGGTTTCTGTGCCTCATTTCACTGATCGCTAACCACTGGATCATACCCATAGCAAATAAGCAGCGCATACATTTTGAAGACACCTACATCAACGAGAGCAACTATGCCTATGCGGGTGAGAACATTCACCTCGGCATATCTAAAGACACCTACATCTACTTCCAGACGTTCAACTTCAGCAATCTCTCCGGCAACCGCTTCACCTGCGAAAAAGTAAGCAGCACACTACTGAAAGAAAAGCTTATGGCCGACTATGCCACATATGATACGGCAAAAAAAATGTGGCATCTCCACAATGTCGTTATCCGCACGAATGACACGATCGCAGAATCGGTGACGAAAATATTGGACACGAATATCAAGTACCCCTTCGTGCCACTGGACCTCAGCAAGACAGACGCAATAAAAGAAGCGCTTACTACACCACAGCTCAACCGCTACATATCGCAGGAGCAGCTGCGCGGCCGCGAAAACCTGAATCTGTATTATATAGAGGAAGACCGCCGGTCTGCCCAGCCATTCGCGGCATTGGTGCTGATCATTATTGGCGCTTGCATAGCCAGCCGCAAGATACGCGGCGGCAGTGGCCTGCACCTGGCCCTTGGCATAGTGATCAGCGCAGTATATATTATGTTCATGCAGCTATCCACTACGTTCTCTGCAAAGTCCAATCTGAGCCCAATGGCGGCGGTATGGATACCGAATGTGATATTCGCAGGAGTGGCATTCTTATTGTACCGGAGACAAGTGAAGTAGTAACTCTAAAATCACAGTAGCTATGCGCCATGCACTGTTTGCCTTTTTCATATTCCTGCTCCCGGCGTTTTGTTATGCACAGGATTATAAGTACCTGGTCTTAAAAGGCGGTGGGATCCGTGGCATTGCTTATACAGGCGCTTTGAAGATACTGGAAGAACAAAAAATAACACAGAAAATAGAAAAAGTAGCCGGCACATCTGTTGGCGCTATAACCGGCGCGCTGTTTAGCATGGGGTATTCAGCAGACCAGATGGAATACATAATGCTGAACCTCGACATCGCCACTTTTAATGATGGAGAATGGTTCTTTATCGGCGGGCAAAAAAGGGTAAGAAAAAATTATGGCTGGTATAAAGGCCGCAAACTGGAGCAGTGGGTAGGCAAACAGATAGCAAAGCAAACAGGCGATGAAAACACCACCTTCCTGCAGCTACACCTATTGGCAAAGACGAATAAGCAGTTCAAGGACCTATATATTCCTGCCACCAATTTAACCAAACAAAACCTGGAAATATTCAGCTGGGAAACGCATCCCAATATGCCCATAAAAATTGCCGTGAGGGCCAGTGCATCAGTGCCGCTATATTTTGGCGCTGTATTCATAGACAGCACAGATAATATTGTTGATCACCCCGAAAAAAACGGACATTACAATGTATACGTTGATGGCGGGCTGCTTGCCAACTACCCGGTCACCATATTTAATGCTGCTCTCGACAGTGCGGCCAGCACCATCAATGAATATACCCTGGGATTAAAACTGGAGCGGCCCGAACAAATAGAATACACCAAAACCGGTATCGCCCCATATGACATTCATTCGTTCCCCAGCTATATTGCCGCACTGTACAATCTTACCATAGAGCAACTGAATAAAACCATTTCACACGATGAGGAGGCAAAACACTCTATATACATAAGCACCAGCAATCTGAGCCCACGCGTGAGGCGAATAACTATGGAACAAAAGAAACTGCTGTTTACTAACGGGGAAGATGCTGCGAGGAAATTTCTGAACAGGGGAATTAAATAGTGTGTGCTCAAAAAGCATTACGAAAAACCCTGAAAGGGGTTTAATAGACAAAACATTAAATTCCTTGCATCTATCTGCTGAAGAACCAGGTGTTGTAGGAATAGAAGTAAGCAGTACGCAAATTTTATCGCCACTAATTTTAATTACCTTTGTTTATTAAATTCAGAGGTATGATCTACATCGCAATTGATAACAAACCCAGTACTGCAAAAAAAATGGTTGAATTAATTGAAGAAATGCCCTTTGCAACTGTTTACAGAGAGTTTAATAAAACTACCCTTAAAGCGTTTAAAGAAATCGAAGAGGGAAAAACAATAAAAGCTACGGATACACACGATTTGCTGCGGAAATTAAAACAATAAGATGTTTCAAATAGTCGCTTCTATAAAAACTGTTGGGAATGCCATATCCAGCCGGATTGGCTTTTGATCTGGCAAACAGACGAAAAATCAAAGACCATTAATTTAATAAGAACAGGCACTCATTCCGAGTTATTCAAATAATCTTACTTGGTAATTTTCCAACCACAATTACCTAGCCCACCTTTTTAACATATCAACATATCAACCTTTTACCTTATTCACCTACCTTTGCGCCATGAAAAATCTGCGTGAGATAACGCTGCCGGACCTTGAGGTGATGATGGCGGCAATGGGTGAACCAAAATTCAGAGCAAAACAGGTGCATGAATGGGTGTGGCAAAAATTTGCTGCAGACATCAATGATATGACCAACCTGTCGAAAGCCCTGCGTGAAAAACTCTCGGAAGAATTTTTCATTCCTAAGGTAAAAATGCACCACAGCCAGTACAGCAGTGACGGCACTATCAAGAACCGCCTGCAGCTGCACGATGGCTTTTATGTAGAGAGTGTACTGATACCAACTGAAAAGCGGATGACGGCCTGTGTATCTTCACAGGTGGGCTGCTCGCTCTCCTGCAAATTTTGTGCTACCGGCTATATGGACCGCAAGCGCAACCTGGACTTTGATGAGATAGTAGATGAGGTAACCCTGCTGAACGAGCTGGCGCAAAAACACTACAATAAGAACCTTTCCAACATTGTATTCATGGGCATGGGTGAGCCGCTGCTCAACTACAAGAATATGATGAAGGCCATAGAGCGTATTACCTCACCCGAAGGGCTAGGCATGAGCCCAAAACGCATAACCGTATCAACAGCCGGCGTGGCTAAAATGATAAAGCAACTGGCCGATGATAAAGTGCGCTTCAAACTGGCGCTGTCCCTGCATGCTGCTAGCGACCATAAGCGAAACGAAATAATGCCTATCAACGAGAGCAATAACCTTGCTGCGCTGATAGAGTCACTCAACTATTTCTACAAAGCCACCGGCAACGAGATCACTTTTGAGTATATACTCTTCAAAGATTTCAATGACAGCCAAAAGGATGCCGATGACCTGATAAAGATATACCGCAAGGTGCCTGCCGACCTTATCAACATCATAGAGTATAACCCAATAGACAACGCCCGTTTTGAAAAACCCGATGAAGAAAGGGTGGATGAATTCATGGAATATCTGAAGGTGAACAAAGTAAACGCCCGCCTGAGAAGAAGCCGGGGCAAGGACATAGATGCAGCCTGCGGGCAACTGGCGAACGTGGACCACGCTAATCTTTAAAACACGCTGTTCATTGTATTACGCAAGGAGCACCCTGTATTGCTACAGAGCGCCCCTTATACAAATATGAATGTTCGCGCTTGGCGGTCTTAAAAACGAAATAAGGGAAACAGCGAGCTTTGCGACTTTGCGAGAAACCTTCACGCTTCCGGCATCTTTACGAGACACTTCCAGTACCGTAAATTGCCCTATTACAACTACCTCGCGTTCGGATCCCGCTTAGACTGGTATTCCGCAACTCTTTTTTCTTCCAGCTCTTCTTCTTTCGCCTGTTCGCCATCGTAAGCGCGGATGATCATTTTCACCAGCCTGTGGCGCACTACGTCTGCCTCATCCAGTCTTATCTGGGCTATGCCTTCTATGTTCTGCAATATCTTCGTCGCCTTTATCAGTCCTGATTTCTGGTTTTTCGGCAGGTCTATCTGCGTAAGATCGCCGGTAATGATAGCCTTTGCTGACGACCCTATACGTGTAAGGAACATTTTTAGCTGCAGGTCGGTAGAGTTTTGCGCTTCATCAAGAATAATGAATGCGTTATCCAGCGTACGGCCACGCATATAAGCCAGCGGCGCAATCTCTATTATACGGTTGGCCATGTAATAGTTGAGCTTATCGCTGGGTATCATATCATCCAGCGCATCATACAGCGGGCGCAGGTAGGGATCTATTTTTTCCTTCAGATCACCTGGCAGAAAGCCAAGGCTCTCCCCTGCTTCCACAGCCGGGCGCGTGAGAATAATTTTTCGTACCGCTTTATTCTTAAGCGCCCGTACCGCCAGCGCCACAGCAGTATAGGTCTTACCGGTACCCGCCGGCCCTATTGCAAAGATGATGTCATTTTTCTCCGATGCCTGCGCCATCAGCTTCTGGTTCTGCGTTTTTGCGCGTACTACCCTGCCATTGGGCCCAAACACAAGGATATCATTGTTCGCCGGGTCTTCATTGCCCGTGTCGCCCTGCTCCTCATCACCCAGTATTTTTGAAAAATAGTTTTCCGACAAATGGCCGTTTCGCTCCAGGTACTGTATCACCTTTTCTATCTTGGCTTGCGCCGCCGCCACCTCATCTGGCTGGCCGGATATCTTTATCTGTGTGCCCCGCGATAACAGCTTTAATAGGGGAAAACGCTTTTTCAGTATTTCGAATTTGCTGTTATTGACCCCAAAAAACTCTATGGGGTTTACTGTCTCCAGGTTAATGATCGCTTCTGTCATGGGCTACCGTTTAAAGGTTTACAAATAAAACTACAAATTCCTTGCCAATACCTGTATTAAGGCCACGTTAAGTTTCGACTGCGCAAATTCCAAATCGAAAAATCCAAATTCCAAGCCCTGACTTTGACCGCAATCAAAATTCCAAACCCAAATCGCAGACTTACGACTTGCGACTAATGACTTACGACTATATCCTGTAATCCTGTGCCTTAAATTCCTCTACGCGTTTCGCTATATTTTTATCTGCCAATGCAAGGATACGCGCAGCCATTACAGCCGCGTTCCTTGCCCCTGCCTTGCCTACCGCAAGCGTACCCACAGGTAACCCCGCTGGCATCTGCACAATGCTGTACAGGGCATCTATGCCGCCCGGCAAGCCTCCATCCAGCGGCACACCCAGCACCGGCAGCGATGTATATGCCGCACAAACACCCGGCAGCGCTGCTGCCATGCCCGCTGCGGCGATCACTACGCCATAGCCGTTACTTTGTGCGTTTACAATGATCTCCCTTACTTTATCGGGATTGCGGTGGGCAGATGCCACCACCATATCGTTACTGATCTGAAACCAGGTGAGCCATTTGCTGCACTCCTGCATTACTGCTTCGTCGGTCTGCGACCCCATAATAATTAATACCTTCATTTTCTGAGTTTAATAATTGAAAATCAATAGCTAAAAGCCTGTAGTGAAATTATGGCTATTAGACAATTCCCGTAAGGAAACTTATCCACCAGTTCTGAATATCTTTTTTATTTTTAAATATCCAAACAAAGAATTGAATCCTTTTGATATTGAATGCACTGCGATGCTGCTAATTATTCTTTTTTTCCTAAAAGTTGTATCATTGTAACCAGCAAAGCCTATACTCTTTCATGAAAAATAAACTGCTATCACTGGATTTACTGCTTATCCTATTAATCGTTTTTGAAAATCTGTTCCTGTACATTTTTTTCAGGCACGGAACACTTGGACAGGGGGCTAATGCCATCGGACTATTCCTTTCTTCCCTTCTGTTTGGCATAGCAGTGATCTATAAATTTTATAATGCTACCGCCGCGGAGGCCACCCCGTTACCGCTGAAAAAAAATATCGTTTCCATAGTCATGGTGACGTTTGCCATTGTTGTCATGATATGCCTTGGCGTGCAATTCAATACTTTTTTTCCCACACACCCCCTTGATCACAGCTATTCAGACATTATTCCGTGTATACAGATAGCCTGTCGCAGACTGCTGAACGGTGAATTTGCTTATAAGGTCATCACTGAATACGGGTACCCACAACAACCCAATTATTTCCCCATGCACTGGATGCCTTTTTCTATTGCAGAACTGTTAAAGATAGACCCACGCTGGATCACTTATGGTGCATGGTGTATAGTGGCCACCTGCCTTTGCATCAGGAGTGCAAAAATACCATCGGTTGTTGTCCGTGCTATCACGCCATTTATCGTAGTCGCATCGTTTTACACCCTCCAAGACAACAATATTGGGATATTTGAGATCACGGTTGAGGTACTGATAGCCGCGTATTACATGTTCCTCTTGATCAGCTTAAATAAACAAAGCGGCATTTTGCAAGGGATAGCTATTTCCTTTTGCCTGTTATCCCGCTTTAGCTTAGTCTTGTGGCTGCCGCTTTTTTGTTTTATTCTATTTATTACCCACAATCGGCGACAGCTTTATATAGCCATAATAAGCTCCGTTACAATGGTCGTCTTATTATATGTAATCCCTTTTCTCAGCAAAGACTGGGGCATACTTTTTCGCGGATTTCACTATTACGATGATGGCACTATGGCCGAGTGGACACACCTTGATAAGCGGGGATTGCCTATTCATCTTTTCAGGGGCACGGGCTGTGCTTATTACTTCTATACACGTTTCCCCAGCCTGGATATTATGGGCCGGATAAAATTATTACAAAAAGCCCAGCTATTCATTTCGCTCCTTACAACGGCAATATTAGGCGCCTGGTTTTGGTATAAGAAAGACATTATAAATACCAGGGTATTCCTCATGTCTTCTTTCAAGATATACCTGGCTGTATTCCTGTTCCTGATCCAGGTGCCCTACGAATATCTTATGTGTGTGGGCAATTTTGTTTCAATAGCTATCTTTTGCGAGCAGGCCCGTTATCAGCTCACTGAAAAAAGACGGATACCTGCTGAACTATAGGAGCAAACGCGTCAGCAATTCTGATACTTCCAGTTGCGGCTCTTGCCCTCTGCGATCCATTCCATTGCCTGGGCCAGGCGTTTCTCCCGTGTGGCATCCGTCTTTGCTTCTTCAAACCACTGTATGTATTCTTTCTTGTTTGAATAGCTGAACTCATTAAATACCTTTTCAGCCACTTTATTCTTCTTCAGCTCTTTGGTAAGGTAATCGGGTGTTTTCAGCTCCGTTTTGTCTTTCGCGCTCGGTTTTGGCCGTGCTATTTTCACGCCTGCTTCATTCAGCTTCATTGCTGCCTTGATGTATTTTTTCAGTACCGCATCTTTCGGCAAGTCCTTCAGGGTATATAGTTTATTCAGGTGGCCCATACCCTCTTTCCCCTCACCTATATTCAGTATTTTATCGGTATCGTCCATGATAGACGCCTTCCAAAAACCAAAAGAGCAATGCTCTTTAAATGCAGCCATGTTGCACATAATAGCGCCATGATAAATAAAGCACGGAAAGCTCCATTTCCAGGTCTCTTCCACTTCCGGGCAGGCCGTGTGGATCAGTTCCCTCAAGTGTTCTAGTATAGGTTTAGCAAAGTCTGCTGCTTTTTCTATGTACGCGTCAACGCGTGGGTCGTGAGTGGCCATTAGATAGATTATTGTTTAAAAAGAATACTTTCAACTTTAGAAATTAATTGCCGGGTATTTTGCAATAATGGGGCAATTTCTTTTTCCGTAAATTCAAAAAAAGGGCCAAATTCATCTTCCTCTTTTAACTTAAATAGTTTGGAATAAAATTCTCCTGCCTCCTTGCTAATGACTCCTGTAAGAACAAAGTGCTTCTCAAACATCTTCTTTACTCCGATATCTGTTTTGGCCTTTGATCCAGAATTCACAAGCAATGCACTAACTGAATAAAAGGAAGCGTAATAGAGCCTGTTAACAGCCGCATTCCACCTTTCATTTTTTGATAGCAGTTCTAATTCATCCATGGTTTTCTTCGCCCTTGACATTCTATGCAATGCCATACTCCCTTTTCCAATACTGTTCATAACATTCCGGTTCCCACAAAATTACAAATTCTAACAATATTCGCCATTGGCTCCTATTTTACGACTACCGTTTTCTCCCCTTTCCCTACCATCTTCCCAACGGGCGTCACAAAAGCTCCCAGTCCGTGTTCTGATAGTAACGCCTTTACCACATCTATAGCTGCTTCCTCCACCGCTATCAGCAGCCCTCCATTCGTTTGCGGATCAGGCAGCAGGCTGAATGCCTCCATTACATCAACCCCTTCGCCAAACGATATTTTACTGCTATACGCATTCCAGTTGCGGTAGGTGGCATCCGGCACTATGCGTTGCGCCAGGTATTCTTTCACACCCTCCATTACAGGTATCTGCGAATAATAAACGGCTGCCGATAATCCCGCACCCTCAGCCATCTCTATCAAATGCCCCGCAAGGCCAAAACCCGTTACATCCGTCATAGCATGTACCCCCGGAATTTTGCCGAGCGCTTCTCCTGCTTTGTTCAGCTGTGTCATCTGCGCCGTTAGCAGCACCCGATGCTCTTCTTTCAGCACCCCGCGTTTCTGCGCGGTAGATAAAATACCTGTTCCCAGGGGTTTAGTGAGAAACAGCATATCCCCTTCTTTTGCCGTACTATTTTTCTTCAGGTCAGCGATCGCGCACATGCCATTTACCGCCAGCCCGAAGATAGGCTCTGTGCTATCTATACTATGCCCGCCAGCTAGTGGTATGCCCGCCTCTGCACAGATCGCCCGCGCCCCTTCCAGCACACGTTGTGCCAAGGCAGGTGGCAGTTTTTCCACCGGCCAGCCCAGTATCGCTATGGCAATTATAGGCTTGCCGCCCATGGCATATACATCACTTATAGCATTAGCCGCAGCTATCCGCCCGAAGTCATACGCATCATCTACTATAGGCATAAAGAAGTCGGTGGTGCTTATAAGCGCCATGCCATTGCCCATATCATACGCTGCCGCATCATCATTGGTGTTATTGCCTACAAGCAGGTTGCCGTTATGCGGCTGCACCGTATTTGTCTTCAATATTTCTTCCAGCACCGCGGGCGCTATTTTACAGCCACAGCCTGCCCCGCGCGAGTACTGGGTAAGGAACGTTGGCGAAATAAGGTCTGTCATATTGCAAAGTTATTTTTCTTTTTTATACGACGGAAAATCTGCGAATAATGAATTATTTAAAGACTTTTACGACAAAATAAAAATGGAAAAGAACGAGTAAGATGGCGGAAGTTATTTAGTCATCGTTCCTCAGCTTCATTTCGGTCTCTTGTAATTCCATTACCCTATTTTGTTATCGTGCTAAAATTCTCTATCGCCACATCCTCGCGGCTATCCAGATCTTTCTTATAAAACTTGTCATAGTAGCCCAGCAATATCCGGAAACATTCTTTGCTGTTCCCATCATTCAAAAAACTGATGGCATCCTTTGTTTCTCTTCCACCAAGCCGCTTCTGTATTCGCAAAATACAAGCTACCAACTGGGATGTACCAAACTGTCCGTATTCCTCCGTGATATGGTCCAGCCGCTCTTCAAAAGGTGTATCTAAAAAAAATAAGGGGGCGCGCCTCATTGCATCCCAAATGGCATTGGGAAGATTTATCAGACCTATCCTGCGGCTCTCATCTTCCAGCCATATGTGGGCATCCTGCGGTAAAGATGCAGATATTTTATGCAGCTCTGTGGCTAGTTCATTTTCAAACATTTCCTGCGTGGGCTGCGGCGTTTCGCCAAGCGCTCCAAATGCTGAGCCTTTGTGGTGCGCAATACCCTCCAGGTCTATTATAGAGTGCCCGTTCTTCGCCAGTTCCTTAAGCATCTCTGTTTTCCCGCTGCCGGTATAGCCGCCCAGCATTTTGAAGCGGTGAGGCCGCTCTAACTGTTGCAACACCCAGTTACGGTAAGCCTTATAGCCGCCCGCCAGTGTATATACCTTAAAACCATACAGGTCAAGCAGCCAGGCTACACCGGCGCTACGCATGCCACCGCGCCAACAATGTACTAATATAGTAGCCGGTCCGCTTTCTTCTGAATTTGCAATTGAATTTGTTAACGATTTGTGAGTTAAAATGATTTTCTCAACTTCCTCCACCATATTTTTCATCTTCACCCCAAAGAATTCAAGACCCTTCTTTATCGCATCTCCCCGGCTTTGCTGCTTGTATAAAGTACCCACGATCTTTCGCTCTTCATCAGAAAACAATGGCAGGCTGTATGCTCCTGAAATGTGCGCTTGGCCATACTCTCCGGGACTTCTCACATCTGCTACAGGCCATTTTTTTGCCCGGTACAGAAACGCTTCAACACCTATTTTTTCTATCATTTATTTACTCTATTTCAGGTATTATATTAAATAAATAACAGAATTAATAAACAAATATTCAAAAATATCTTGTTAATTAGTTGTGAATGTAGAATTATTTTATTTACCTTTACATTAGTAAACAGATAACAAATCAGTAACTACAGAATAACAAATTCAAAAAACGTGCCAAACTTTAAAAAATAGAAAAACTTAACCAAATCATTTCATACCCCTAAAAACAAACGTTATGATAACAATCGCAATCATTGCCCGCATCATCGTTCTTTACAATAAGAAAAAAGCAGCAAAGCTCATTCCCGTTAGGTCCACTTACCACGTTCAAACTATTCGTTAACTGATATTAAAATCACATGCTATGCTTACAATTGTATTCATTACCCGCTTTGTAGTATTGTATATTAAGAAGAGGCAAGCCATGGCTGCCACTAAGCTGACGCCAAGTCCCATTCGCGCATAATATTGACCGTATTACTCACTCATAAAATGCCATATCATAACTATATGTAACTACTCTTATTGGCAACCCAACTTACCCGCACTGGCCTCCAGGCGGGATTTTTATGTGCTTCCATCTAAAACTTCACGAAAAGGACGAGGAACATGAGCCGCGCAACACACTCCCCTCCTTTTTTCAAGGAGGGGATGATTGTCGCTAGCGACAATCTGGGGTGGTCGACTCGCGCCCATCAGGTAACTCATTCCACCTCACCCTCTCCTTTAGGAGAGGGTCGGGGTGAGGTTTACTCCCTCATCATATCCTCTATCACCGCCGCTATATCCTCCGCATTAGGCTTAGAAAAATAATCCCCGTCAGTAGCATAAGCCGGCCTGTGCGCCATAGCCGTTACCGTTCTTGGCGCCACATCCAGCCACCTGAAACCACCCTGCTTCTCCATCACCTGCTGAAACATATAGGCACTGGCGCCGCCTGGCACATCTTCATCTATAAACACAATACGGTTAGTCTTTTTAAGTGACTGAACAATAATATGATTAATATCAAATGGCAGCAACGTGCGCACATCTATCACCTCGCAACTGATGCCCTCAGCTTCTAAATACGTATTTATAGCATCATCTATCACCCGCAGCGTAGAGCCATAAGACACTATGGTAACATCAGTACCCTCCCTGATCACCTCTGGTATTCCAAACGGCACCGTGAATGTATCCAGATTATCCGGCAGTTTTTCTTTCAGGCGGTAGCCATTCAGGCACTCTATCACCAGGCCCGGCTCATCGCTTTTCAGCAGCGTATTATACATACCTGCCGCCTGCACCATGTTGCGCGGCACACACAGATAGATACCGCGTATCGCGTTTATGATCATCCCCATAGGCGATCCGCTATGCCAAACCCCCTCCAGCCTGTGCCCGCGCGTCCGTATTATCAGCGGACATTTTTGTCCGCCGCGTGTGCGGTATTGCAGCGTAGCCACATCATCGCTCAGCGGCTGCAATGCATACAGCAGGTAATCAAGATATTGTATCTCCGCTATCGGCCGCAGCCCACGCATCGCCAGTCCTATGCCCTGCCCCATTATCGATGCCTCGCGTATGCCGGTATCCGTTATGCGCAGCGCACCATACTTCTCCTGCAGACCCGCAAACCCCTGATTCACATCGCCTATTTTGCCCAGATCCTCACCAAATGCCACTACAGCAGGGTTGCTGGCAAAGATCATGTCGAAATACTTATTGAGTATCTCGTAGCCGTTCAGCACCGCCGCATCCACATCATACTGCGCAGACACCTCGGCCACCTTCATAGCGCTGTGCCGCGACTCTGAGTGCAAGTGAGACGAGAATTTCTCTTTATTATCAGCCTTTATATAATCGTAAAAACCACGCAACGCCCTTGTGGCATCGCCACCCTGCGCGCATAGCCGTAGCGACCTGCTCACAGCCAGCATCACGTCTTTTCTTATCGGCTCCTTCAGGCCATTCAACTCCTGCACTATGGCTGCTATTGCTGTGCCATTTGCGCCTGCCTCATACACCGCCTGGTTGCACAGCTGCGTAGCCTGTGCTATCTGCTCCTTCACCGGCGCCAGGAAGTTTTCCCACGCGCGCTGCTTGGCGCTGCGGGCTTCCTGCCTGGCATCATCCTCTATGGCAGTTATCTCTTCTTCTGTTGCTATTTTATTATCCAATACAAACAGCCGCATCTGCGCCACACAATCCCACTCCTTCTCCCAGTCCAGCCGCTCCTTGCTCTTGTATCGCTCATGCGATCCTGAGGTGGAATGCCCCTGTGGCTGCGTCATTTCCTGCACATGAAATATAGCCGGCACCTGCGTTTCGCGCACCCGCGCTATACCCTGCTGAATAGTGTCCACCAGGCTTGCATAGTCCCAGCCCTTTACCGTATAAATGTTTATCCCACCCTTCCGGTCGTCCCACTGCATCCCCGCCAGCGCATCCGATATGGAGTTCTTTGTCGTCTGGTACTTGCGTGGCACCGAGATCCCATAGCCATCATCCCACACAAATATCGCCAGCGGCACCTGTAGCACACCGGCCGCATTCACGCTCTCCCAAAACAGCCCTTCCGATGTGGAAGCATCGCCTATGGTACAGAAAACAACCTCGTTTCCTTTATCCGTAAACTTCTCAAAACCCGTATGCAGGCTCTCTATATTGCGGTATAGCTTAGACGCATAAGCCAGGCCGAGCGCACGCACCATTTGCCCTGCCGTAGGCGATATATCGCTGCTCGACTGTGGCGCAGCTGTAAGGTCTTTCCAGTCGCCATTATCATCCAGCCAACGCGTACTATAGTGCCCGTTCATCATACGCCCTGCCGACGATGGCTCGTTCTCCGTGCTCATATCGGCATACAGCTGCGCAAAGAATTTCTGTATATCGCTCATGCCCGTGGCAAACATCAGCGTCTGGTCGCGGTAGTAGCCACTGCGAATGTCGCCCGGCTTAAAACACTTGGCAGCCGCCAGTTGCGCCAGTTCCTTACCATCCCCAAAGATGCCAAACTTAGCCTTGCCCGTCAGCACCTCGCGGCGGCCTATCAGACTTGCTTCCCGGCTCGCCACCACTATGCGGTAGTCATCCAGCACCCCCTGTTTAAACTCATCAAACGATAACCTCGCAGACTTAGAACTATTAGCTGTTAATGGCATACTCCCCCGATTTTAAATTCACAAAAAAACACCTCGACCATCGACAGCCAACATGAGCTATCAAAGGTCATTTACTATGTAATATACAAAGATAGTTTTAAGATGGGAAATGCGGAAAAGATGTAGAGGGAACCTATACACTAGATTTTAATGGTGAAAATTGAACCTTCCAGTGTGCATTGAAAGAATGAGAACCGAAGTGTTCCGATAGAATTTTTGCACAGCTTTTGACAATGTGATAATATCAAACTTCTGACACCCCAGTTGCCCGTAGTCTTCCCGAAATAAAAAAACATAAACTGTCGGGCGTATGTCTCCGACTACGTCCCGGCGGAGCGCAATCTTCTGATTGCTATGGCGCTGAATAATCAGTTTGCAGTATAATTTATGCCGGTCATCCTCCCAGTTGAGTGTAGTCTTCCCGAAATAAAAACACATAACAGTTGGCGTACGTCTTATCACTACGCCTCAACTGTCCGATTTTTCCGACAGTTCACTACATTCCTTTGTGAGCTTGGTTTTAGGCCGCTCTTGTATTTCCTGGCTTGTTGCTATTGGTTAAAACTTCGACAATCTATTTTATCAACCCCAATAAATTCAGGGAAACATACCTATTTTATGTTATCTTTGCATAACTGCCATTTTGATTGATATGCTATGATACGAACTGTTATTACACCTCAGCAGCAAGATATTTCCATCCACATACCCAAAAACTTTGTGGGCAAACAGGTGGAGGTTATCGCTTTTACTATCGAAGAAGGAACAACTAAAGCAGCAGACAAGCACGATACTTATCTGGCAAGCGAAAAATCGTTAGCTAAAGACTGGCTTTCAGAAGAAGATAGCCGCTGGGATAATCTTCTATAAACTCTTCTATGTATAGCCAAGGTGATATAGTTGTCGTGAGGTTTCCGTTTACTGATGGTTCTGAGTTTAAAAAACGACCGGCATTGATCCTTTCTAATGCCAAAGTAAATAAAACGGGAGATTATTTGCTGGTTCAAATAACTTCAAAAACTCATCACGATGACCTTTCTATGATTATTGATAACAGAGATTGCTCCAATCCTCTGCCACTTAAAAGCAGTATCCGCGCACATAAAATATTTACTGCTCATGAGAGCCTTTTGCTTTCCAAAATATCCAAAGTAACCCCATTTTTTCTAAAACAAGTGTCGGTCAAAATCAATACGCTGATGGAGATTAGTTAATTCGGTTGCTGCCAGATAAAGAGGAAAAGAAAATTGATTCTAAACAGGGTATATGCTATGCACAGTTGGGCGTACGTCTCCGACTACGTCCCGGCGGAGTGCAATCCCCAGTTGCCCGTAGTCTTCCAAAAATAAAAGATGAAAATAATCGTTGGGCTTACGTCCCCAGTTGAGCGTAGTCTTCGATAAATAAAAAACGTAGGAGTTGGGCGTATGTCTCCGACTTCGTCCCGGCGGAGCGCAATCTCCCGATTGCTCTTGCGCCAAATAATCAGTTTGCAGTATAATTTATGCCCGTCATCCACAGTGGGGAATAAAAATACCATGTGGGTACGTAGGTGCCGGAGGTGGTATTATTCTGATAATACAGATTAATAGTAGCGGTATCGCTTGTGAGATAGTAATGAAAACAAAAATCATTCGCTGTCTGGCTGTCCGGTAGCCGGGATACTTTTAAAAAAAGCCTCCTTTTATAGGTGCCTGAGGTATCTCCGTTTACCACGAATGTAGAGTCTATCGCTGTATCTAACGCTGAAAAATAGCATTGAAATTTTAATGAATCGCCGTAATAATAGGTGTGGCAATATTCGGTGACGCTATAATCTGAGTGAACTACTATGGTATCATTATAAAAAGCGCCTGTCCAATATTTTTTCTCGAACTGGAACCCGATACTATCCCAAATCTGTTGAAATGTGAAATGAGGGTAGTCTTGCGGATTGAGAATGGTATTACTTTTTTTCTTGCATCCTAAAACAGTAAAAAACAGGCAGCAGATGAGCAGGTTTCGCAGGTACATGCTCAAATATAGCAAAGAAATACAATTCCAAAAATACAAAGACTCCGAAATCGTGATTCAGAAGAATACTACCTGAATTTAGCGCTCTGATTGGAGCGCAATCTTCAGATTGTGCTTAAAGAATTTGTGAGTATCTTTCTCTGCAACCTATCATTTCCCACCTTAACTTTGTGGCACATTTGCCAGATTTTCATCCCGCAATCTCATCACTCAACTATCGCCGTTTCTGCTCGAGACAATGTATAAACCAAAATCAGGATCTGCCTACAAAAAGTAAAACCACACCAATCATATAACTAAAAAAATCATAATCCAGACAGGCAAGAAGTGAGCAAGAAAGTGAGCAACTTTTTAAGCCAATTACAGCGTAATTAACTGATTATCAATACCAAGGTGAGCAACAAAAGTGAGCAATAAAAGCCATAAAAATGAGCAGTTTTTGCAACACCCCCACAATTGAACATTACGAAAACTTATTGGTTCAGTTGTTACTAAAAATGCAACATGTGCGTTAAATTTACAAGTTCAACGCACATTGCAAACTAGAAAATTCAACTACAAGGTTTTTCCCGGTAGTTCAAAATGAGGTAACCTGAAAAGAAGAAACAAATCTATCAGTATGTGCAAAAAGCATAAATACTGGTAGAATACAATAAAAACACATAAATTGGCATAGTGGGTGAGATACTAATATATAAATCGCCAGACGATCAAACACAGGTGGAGGTAAAGTTTGAGAGCGAAACTGTATGGTTAAACCTAAACCAGATGGCATCTTTGTTTGAGCAAACAAAACAAAACAAAACATCAGTTTGCATATAAATAATTGCTTCAAGGAAGGTGAACTTGATAAAAATGCAACTGTCAAGGATTACTTGACAGTTGCTGGTAGCACAAAGCAACCCTGTAGAAAAAGACCTCATGACATCGCTGATATGTAATCTAATAGACAATAGCTAACTGAAATTCAACTAATTCCGAAATCCTCATTCAGAAGAATATTCCCTAAATTTATCACGCAAATCAAATCAATGGCTCCCAAAACACGCACTATAATATATGTCACATCCGGCTTTCTGGCGGGAATACTGCTGATCGCCGGCATATCGCTCAAAAAGATAGAGCCCGGTGGCACAGCTGTGGATGTAAGCGCAGATGGCCGCCCGCAGTACAGGTGGTATGCGCCCGTGCTGCCCAAAACCATAGATTTCGCCGGTGAGGCCGTGCCGCTGGACAAATGGGAAGTAAAAGAAAAGCTGGACCGCGAAATGCTTGTGAACTCATATCTGCATGGCAGCCAGTTGTACACGCTGAAACTGGCGGGCCGCTACTTCCCCGCTATTGAGGCCCGCCTCAAGGCCAATGGCGTACCGGATGATTTCAAGTATGTATGCGTGGCTGAAAGCTCGCTCAATCAAAATGCAGTTTCGGGTGTTGGCGCATCCAGCTTCTGGCAGTTTATGAAAGACACCGGCCCGACCTACGGCCTGGAGATAAATGACGAGGTGGACGAGCGCTTCAACGCAGTAAAAGCAACAGACGCGGCCTGCAAATATTTCCAAACCGCCTACGCCCGGTTTGGCACCTGGACAGCCGCAGCAGCATCTTACAACTGCGGTATGCAGGGCTACGCCAACCAGAGCGACTTTCAGCAGGCCACCAATTACTACGACCTTATTTTCCCCGATGAGACCAACCGCTATGTTTACCGTATTCTCGCACTTAAGTGTATCCTCTCCAACCCCAAAGATTTTGGGCTAATGTTACCGACCGATGAAGAATATAAACCATTGAAATCGCGTATAGTAGAGGTAGATCATACTATTGATAACCTCACCGAGTTTGCAAAAGCAAACGGCACTACCTATAAAATGCTGAAGATCTACAACCCCTGGCTAAGGGCCCACAAGCTCACCGTAAAAGCAGGAAAGAAATACCAGGTGGAGTTTCCAGTGAATTCCTGAAATATGTAAGCACAGATTAAGGCGCAAGCTATTTCCTTAATAATTCAGGATTCGTCAAAGATTTTAGAATCTTTTCAGCATCCGCAAGTTTCTCAGCTAACCCTATGTTTTTAGATGCCGGGAGCGATTTTGTTTTTGAGGTTCTGCGTAGCTCTTTTTTTTTGCTGGTAATGCTCATAACAATAATTTATTTTTTCACACTTAAATAAAACCCAGAGTAACTTTTCTCAACGTCAAATTTCTCAACACTGCTATTACCGCCTGTAACACTGATACCAAAGATATTAAAATCAATTGAAAATTCCTCGTAATGCCTTCTTAAAATTTCGCTATAAACTTTGTTTTTCTGTTCCGTGTTTCCTCTGAAAAATATTTCATTATCCGGAAAATCACTTGCGAAATTTTTTACACACATAATTACAGTGCTAAATACTTTTACCATGTCACCATTGTTACTATTTTCCTGAAAATTAACTGTTCCATCCCAAAACAGTACCTAATGCCAGGTTATAAACATGTGGATTATACTGCAATTTGGAGAATGCAACCTGTTTTACCAAATGCTTTTTACCAATACTTAAGAACTCAAAAGTGTAAGTATTGACCTGCGATATGTTATAAGTTTGATCGGCCATTACCGGCTAAAATAAATAAAAAGTTTACAAAATGGAAAAGATGCAAAACGAGCGTTGCACAAAGCGCTTTCAAAAGAAGAATCACTATAATGGCAGTACTTTTTAAATACTTTTCTATCTTTATCTCCTTATCACTTTCATTTTAAACCATTTAGATGTACAGACTCTGTATCGGTATTGTAGAGGACGATCTGTTTTATTCCACCCTGTTGGAGCATGAGCTGAATTCGATGGATTACCATGTTCTGGATACCTGTACCAATTATGAACAAGCAGTGACAATGCTGAACTCCGGCTTGCTGCCAGACCTTATGCTGCTGGACATAAATCTGAAAGGCGAAAAAGGCGGCTTGGAAATTGCCAATTACATAAGAAAAAATATAAACATACCTTTTATTTTTCTTACCGGTGAGGAAAATCAAGATGCCGTAAATATTGTAAAGTCAGTGAAGCCGTCCGCATTTTTGGTAAAGCCATTCAAACGCCTTGATCTTCATGCAGCTATCGAGATCAGCATGACCAATTTTAATTTTTCGGACAAGAAAATTGCCCAGCCGGTAGTTGAGGAGACAAAAAAAAGCTGGCCGAATGTCATCTTTATCAAGGAAGGCGACTACTTCTATAAAGTAAAATTTGAGGATATAGAACTATTGGCCAGTGACAATGTCTATGTGCTGGTGCACACAAAAGAGAAAAAATTCATGGTCCGCACCTCGCTGAATGAGTATTTAGAGAAGTTCGACCCATCTGTGTTCGTCAGAGTACATCAGCGTTATGCTGTGAATATCAATAAAATAGAAAAGATCAATTCAGAAGATATCCTCGTTAGCGGGCAAGAGATACCTATCTCCAAGAGCTACAAGCAGGCCCTGATGAAAACACTCAACCTGGATTAGCAAATTCTCCGAATACGTTATTGCTACTCAATATTATCCGGCTTTGTCCAAAGCTGAGCGTCACTGAATTTCCGGCACTTTTATACAAGTATTTATTTTGCAATACGAAAAGCCTCGCATTCGCTTTTCATCATATTCCTGTCCATAGTTAACAAAATATTGGCAATACTCATCATTACGTCCATACCATCCAAAAATATTTCTTCTCTTTGTCCTGAACTCACAATAACTCACTCAAAACCAACCAACGTATGAAGAAGATCATTATTTTAAGCATCGCACTTTTATTGTCTGTCCTCGCAACCGAAGTTAAGGCCTGCGGTACATCGTCAACACTTTGTGCCGGCACAACAACATCGCTGAGTAACTTTTATGGCGGAACATGGTCGAGCAGCAATACTGCCGTAGCAACCGTAAGCGCTTCGGGGGTAGTTACCGCAGTTGCCCCCGGCACTGCAACAATAACAAATACATATACAACTGGACTGAGTTTCTTATTTGGCCCAACAGTAGCTACAACTGGTATAACAGTTAATGGCGTACCAACCGGGGTATCAGCAACGGCTACCCCTAACGCAATGTGTGTTGGCGCCAAGCTCACACTTACAGGTGCCGCAACCGGAGCAACCAGCTATGCCTGGACCGCTCCCGGTGGTGCAGCCATAACTGCCGCTACATCGCTCAGCGCTTACGTGAATGCAGTAACAGCTGCAAACGCAGGTGTATATACACTGTCTGCTACCAACTCATGTGGTACTGTGAAAGTAGCAACGGGAACTGTTGCCATCGCAACTGCAGCGCCTACTGCTGTAACAGCAACTGCTACACCAGTTCAGATATGCGCTGGCACTGCGCTTACACTTACCGGCGCCGCTACCGGCGCTACCAGCTACTCATGGGCTGCCCCGGGTGGCGCATCTGTACCTGCCGCTCAAAATTCATCGGTAGCTGCTATCGCCACTACTAATGCAGGTGTTTACACGGTAACCGCCACAAACGCATGTGGCAGCACCAAGGCCACAAGCTCATCGGTTTCTGTTACAGCAAGCCTTCCGGCTTCAGTAACTGCCACTGCCACACCTGCAAATTTATGCGCTGGTTCTGCACTCACACTTGCAGGCAGTGCAACAGGCGCCATCACTTACTCATGGGCTGGCCCCGGCGGTTCTTCTGTAGCTACACCTGCATCAGCAAACACTTCAGTATCATCAGTAACAGCCGCCAATTCCGGTGCTTATACTTTATCTGCTACCAATGTATGCGGTACAGTAAGGGCATCGAGTTTAGCTGTTGCAGTAACTACCGGCTTGCCTTCATCACTCACCGCTACAGCTACACCAAGCCAGATCTGCAGCGGATCAACACTTACACTTACAGGTACAGCAAATGGTGCAACAACCTATTCATGGACTGCCCCAGGTGGTGCAGCCCTTGTAGCACCTTCATCGTTAAATACTTCGGTTGCAGCAACTACCACTGGCAACGCTGGTGTATATACCCTTTCGGCTACTAACATATGCGGCACTTCAAAGGCAGTTACCGGCGCAGTTTTAATAACAGCGGGCGTGCCAACAGGAGTTACTGCCAGTGCGGCATCCAGCCTCATATGCAGCGGATCAGCACTTGCTTTCACCGGCACCGCCAACAACGCAACAAGCTATTCATGGACCAGCCCCGGAGGTGCAGCGCTCGTTGCTGCCACTTCATTAAACCCATCAGTTCCCGCTGCCACTGCAGGTAACTCGGGCATTTACACGTTCTCTGCAACCAATATCTGCGGCACTGCTACAGCAACAACAACGGTTGGTGTCAGCCAGTCCCCATCTGTTTCAGGTTCTGTAAGTGATGTATCCTGCAATGGCTACAGCAATGGCGATGTTATTCTTGGCAACATTGTTATCTCTGTTGCAGCATCGTCAGGCGGTTACTCCTGCCTGTGGAGTAATGGTTCTACATCTACTTATGGCACGTTTGGCTTAGCTGCCGGCACCTACTCTGTTACTGTTACAGATAATGGAGGCTGTGCTACAACCCAGGCCTGTACCGTTTCTCAGCCTACACCTATTACAGCCGTTACCACTATAGCTAACTCTGGCAGTGATGACGCTTCGGGCGAAATAGACCTGGTAGTAAGCGGCGGAACAGCTCCTTATACTTACAGCTGGAGCAATGGCACCACATCTCCTGACGCTACCGGCCTTAGCCATGGTGATTATTGCGTTGCCGTATCTGATGCTAATTCATGTGCTTTCAACGATTGTTACTTTGTAAACAATGCTAATGGCAATGCACGCCACAGCAACAACGGCACAAACGATTCTACTGCTACAACTGCAAGCACTATTCCTGTAGTAACAAAGACTGCTGCTTACCCTAACCCATTCACTTCAACAACCAACATCAGCTTCTCTGCACCTACCCAGGGGCATACTACAGTTGAAGTATTCAATGCTGTAAATGGTGAAAAAGTAGCAACCATATTTGACGAAGTAACTACGGAAGGCACAACCTACAGCTGTGTACTTGATGGCGAAAACCTGCCTTCGGGATTGTACATCTATAAAATATCTTCTGAAAACAGTTCTTACATAGGCAAAGTAACTCTTGCAAAATAGTTGGGAGTGAGTTCTCGATCGGGGCTGCATCAAATGAAAATTTGAGCAGCCCTTTTTTTGTTTTATAGAATGGAGCAAATAGTTTTCGATTGACTGATTCGTTTGGAGTATCGGAATATCCGATATTACCGCTGCAAGGAACTATTGAACTCCGAAGATGGGCATAAACAATGCACTCGCGCCTTGCGGCCCTGTCTGCCGACTGTCAGGCTTGAAAAAGAAATGACCGGACTGCGGCTTTGCGCCCAGGCGAGAGACCTTTTTTGCGAGACGCATCTAATGCCGGTTTTGAGATCCGAACGGCATTAGTCCGGCACACATCAAAAACGGTAGCAATTGCAAATCGACAAACGCAAAGGGCAATGGCATGTTTAGCACCACAAAAAAAGGAAGCCATTCGCGGCTTCCTTACGTATTTTTTGTGTAGTGGTGGATTATTAATCGTTACAATCACACTCATCAGGCTCCTGGTTGAAGTTCTCCAGGCGGTCGTTAAGTTTGAAGTTCTCCGTGCTGCCATCTGTGTATTCCACTTCTGTGATCGTCCAGTGCAGCCCATTGGGAACGCAAAGGTGTGTCAGCCCTATTGAGCGGGGATCTATACGGTCGCCTTCTATTTTGGCCTCCTTGGTTATGAGCTTATTATACACATCCGAATAGAAGCAGTAAGAAATGCTCTTTATCTTCTTATCCATCCTGTTTTGGATCTTTACCAGGTACCGCTGCTTGCTACAGTCGTTGCAATCCGTGCATTCCCTTTTTATGGAGCAGATATAGAAAAACTTGGTGTGCCTGAGAAAGTCATTGTCACCGGCACGGGAAGCCGAAGCGCTTAATACCAAAAAGGAAACACAAAGCAAAACTCTTAGGCGAGATAGCATATTCAATATTTGTTTTCGGCCAGGCACTACGCAGGGCGGCCAGTTTAAAATACTACTTTGCTACAAATATATAAAATGGCGGATAAACGCAAGGCTTTAGTTTCATTATTTTTCGTCAGGCAATCAGGATACCTGTGTTTTCCGAAATTCCGAAACCTTTCTCCCAGGCAATATGAATGTTGTATGGAGCGCAGGGCACTTCGTAGCATATGCCTATTATTACCTATTTTTGCAATAAATTGAATTAAAACTCCACCTCTATGCGCTTAGCATGCCTTACCCTTCTATCCCTTCTTGCGTGCATGAGCCTCTGTGCGCAGGTCTCTGTGCCCCAGCCTGCTACTAACGAATTGCCAAATAAAGAAAATATATATAAAATACAGAAAGACTTCCTATACCATGTACTGCATAATCCGGAAGAAAAAAGGGAGCCGGGAGAGGAAGGAAAAGAAGACCATGATAATGACCTGGCCCGGTTCAACAGGTGGTTCAATTTTGTCCAGCCGCGCTGCTACCCTACCGGAGACATGCCACGCCCGGATGTTTTAATAAAGGAAGTTCAGAAAGTCAAAGCCCTTAATTCGGTAAGAAGATCTTCCCACACGGCAAAGAAAACATCCGGTACCGGCTGGCAACCCATCGGCCCATCGCAGGTGCCGCTGAATAATAACGGTATCGGCCGCATAAACTGTATCGTCATTGACCCTTTGGACACTAACAAGCTGTATGTAGGCGCTGCTTGTGGTGGAGTACACATCAGCCACGATGGGGGTGCCACATGGACATCAAACACCGATAACTTTCCGTCCTTAAGCATTGCTGATATTGCTGTAAACCCAATCCATACGGATACTCTGTATGCCGCCACTGGCGATGGCTATGGGTATACAGACGACAGTTATAACACCTTCTGGGGTGGCTTATATTCTGCCGGCATAATGAGAAGCGCTGACGGGGGCAATACCTGGGCCACCACCGGCCTGAGCTTTATTCAATCGAACCGCGACGTTATTACCCGGTTGCTGATCAATCAGTTAAACCCGGATATACTGATCGCAGCCTCCTCAAATGGCATTTACCAGACCACCGATGCCGGCGTTACCTGGGCGCATGTCTATTCGGGCGGCCCGGTTTATAGTATCGCTTTCAAACCGGGTGCTCCAGATACGGTATATGGCGTGAATAATTCGAGCCTCATCGTTTCTTATAATAGCGGTACTACCTGGAGCGTGTTACATGCAGGTATCAATCCGGTTGCTGACCGCGCTACAATAGCGGTATCTCCTGCTGCTCCGAATGCGATTTGGCTTTTGAACGCCAGTGACAGCCTGGTGTGCTCCCACGACCGTGGAGTTACCTTTACCGGCACTACGATGTCCCCTGCCGATTCGGCCTATTTTTATGGTTATTATGACCGGGTACTTGCCGTTTCACCCGCTGACTCACAGTATATTGTGGCTTGCGGCATGATCATGACATACTCACATGATGGTGGTAATTCATGGGCCGGTCTTAACCCACCTGAAGATGTGCATGTTGATAATCATGCAATGGCGATCAATCCTCATCACACTGCTACCATGTATTCCGGCAACGATGGTGGTATCTCGGTAACCCGGAACGCCGGCGCTACCTGGCAAAACATCTCAACCGGGCTGGTTATTTCCCAGGTTTACAGGATGAGCGCGTCGCAGCAAAACCCTTACACCATTATTGCCGGCCTCCAGGACAATGGCGATATTACTTTTAACGACACTGCCTGGAAGTGCGTTTTGGCAAACGATGGTGTAGCGTGTGCTATCAATCCCAACTATGATTCGCTGCAGATATGCTCGCAGACCTTTGGCAGTTTTTTTATGTCTCACGACCGTGGGATAACATTTAACTACCTGCCGGTATCCACCGAAACAGGCAACTGGATAGCGCCCGTAGTATTTGACCCTAATAATGCCCAGGACATTTACTTTGGGCTGCAGCATATTTATGCCACTTATGACCAGGGGGCAACATTCAGCGAGTTAGACCCTACCGCATTCTTCTCCGGCGGGGCGCTGTGCCTGGCCATCGGAGCATCAAACAGCCAGGTACTCTATGCTTCAGATCAAAAAACCATTTTCCGGACCACCGATGCAGGGGTTACCTGGACAAATGTCACCGGGGCACTGCCTTCGGCCTCTATCGCGATCACCCACATAGCTGTTGACCCACGAGACCCCATGCGCGTATATGTTACGTTTTCAGGTTACACAGCAGGTAAAAAGGTATATCTGAGCACAACAGGCGGCACCACCTGGACCAATATAAGCCTGGACCTGCCAAACCTGCCGGCCGACTGTATTGCGATAGATACCAGCACCCCGGGAGCTTTGTTTTTAGGTACAGACATTGGCGTGTACTACAAAGACTCCTCTATGACTGGCTGGCTGACATACGATGTTGGCCTCCCCAATGTGATCGTTGATGATATCCATATCGATTATGGCAATTATAAAGCACGTGCGGCCACATTCGGGCGTGGTATATGGGAAGATGATCTCGGCAAGCAGCCGTCACTTAAAGTAACACAAACGCCAGCACAGGCAACCGGAATAAGCATTTATCCCAACCCCACAGCCAGCAAATGGCAACTGAGATTCAATCAAATACCAAAGAATTTTACCGTTCGGGTAACGGATGCGGCAGGTCGGTTGGTTCATACTCAAAACAATACCGATATTGTTGATGCGGCATCGCTTGCCAGCGGCGTTTATACTATTGAAGTAGGCATAGGCGATACAAATTATGCATTGAAAGCAATACGCGAGTAAGGTTTCCCCCATCGGTCACTTATAAAAAAGCATGAAATAGTTACTTTCCTGACCAGCAAAACACTTTGATTATCGTGGTATCACGATTGATTATCGGTGCTTTCATTTCCGGATTTGGACATTTTCAGTTTTGGATATATCTTTGCACATGGCAATAAAATCTAAGTTTTACGGCGAAGGCCTTACATTTGATGATGTACTCCTTATGCCGGCTTATTCCGAAGTCCTGCCTCGCGAAGTAAGCATCGTTACCAATCTCACAAAAGACATTCGTATTAATATACCCATGGTATCTGCGGCCATGGACACAGTTACCGAGGGGCCACTGGCTATTGCTTTGTCCCGCGAGGGCGGCATAGGCATACTGCACAAAAACATGAGCATAGAGCGCCAGGCAGAGCAGGTACGCAAGGTAAAGCGCTCAGAAAATGGCCTGATCCTGGACCCCATAACCCTGAAGCCTGATGCCACTGTGGGCGATGCCCTAAAGATCATGAAAGAGAACAGGATAGGCGGCATACCTATTGTGGATGATAACAATTTGCTGGTGGGTATGCTCACCAACCGCGACCTGCGCTTTGAAAAGAGCATGAAGAAGAAGGTGAGCGAGGTAATGACCAAGGACAGGCTGGTAACTGCCCCCGCCGGCACCGATATGCTGAAAGCCGAGGGCATACTGGAGCAATATAAAATAGAAAAGCTCCCTATCGTTGATAAAAAAGGAAAGCTGATCGGGCTGATTACATTCCGCGATACGTTACAGTTAAAAAGCCACCCATCTTCATCAAAAGACAGTATGGGCCGCCTGGTAGCCGGCGCTGCAATTGGTATTACAGCAGACATACTGGACCGTGTAGATGCACTGAAGAACGCCGGTGTGGATGTGATAACCCTCGACAGTGCGCATGGCCATTCCAAGGGCGTTATTGATGCTATCAAGACGGTAAAAAAAGCATTCAAATCGATTCCGATAATAGCGGGTAATGTAGCTACTGCAGCAGGTGCAAAAGCCCTTGCGGAGGCAGGTGCAGATGCTGTAAAAGTAGGCGTAGGCCCGGGGTCTATTTGCACTACACGTGTGGTTACAGGCGCAGGCGCACCACAGCTTACCGCCATTATGGAAGCCGCGAGCGCGTTGAAAAAGACGGGCATACCTGTAATAGCCGATGGCGGCATTCGCTATACCGGCGATATGGTAAAAGCTATTGCTGCAGGCGCGTCGTGCGTGATGGCTGGTTCCATCTTCGCCGGCACCGAGGAAAGCCCGGGCGAAACCATCATCTACGAAGGCCGTAAGTTCAAATCATACCGGGGCATGGGCTCAGTAGAAGCCATGCAGGAAGGTTCTAAAGACCGTTACTTCCAGGATATGGAAGCTGACATTAAGAAGCTTGTTCCGGAAGGTATAGTGGGGCGTGTGCCTTACAAGGGCTTCCTTAGCGAAGTCGTACAGCAGTTTGTCGGTGGCTTACGCGCAGGTATGGGCTATTGTGGCGCTAAGGATATTGCCGCACTCCAAAATGATTCGCAATTTGTGCGCATCACGCCTGCGAGTATGGCAGAGAGCCATCCGCATGATGTGGTGATAACCAAGGAAGCTCCGAATTATAGCAGGTAGGATAGATTGAAAGCTGGAATGAGTAGATCTAATGTCTTAAACAGACTAATGATTTACTTTGCGAATGCGGTTATTATAGGCATCGGCAATGTAGAGGTTGCTGTTTCGGTCTATTGCCGTGCCTGCCGGAAAACTTAGTTCTGCTAAAGTCGCCAGGCCTCCGTCTCCGGTAAATCCACCACTATAGGGAAGACCATTCGGAGCAACATATCCATTTCCCGCAATTGTGCTAATAACCTGTGAAGTACTTACCTTACGAATGCGTTGATTGAATGCATCCGAGATATAGACATTGCCCGCATTGTCTGCCGACACGGCATATACATTATTTAGCTGGGCACTTAGTGCTGAACCCCCATCTCCTACAAATCCATAGGTACCATTACCTGCGTAAGTAGAAATTATACCAGAAGTGTTGACTTTACGTACAACGTTGTTAAAGTTATCCGCAATAAAAATATTTCCACTACCATCTACGGCCACTCCATAGGGATACCACAGTTTGGCGGAAATCGCAGGCCCACCGTCCCCGCTGTAACCACCTGTGTCAATGCCAGCGCCAAAGCCATTTCCTGCAACTGTTGTAATAATACCCGAGACATCTATTTTACGTATTACATTATTAGCTCCGTCAGCGATATAAAGATTACCATTCTTATCGACCGCTAATCCGGATGGACAGTTTAAGGTTGCATCCAGGGCAGAACCGCCGTCTCCACTATAACCCAGCGTGCCATTTCCAGCTATAGTATTGATAATACCAGCTGTATTTATTTTGCGGATGCGGGTCGCACCATCAATAATATACACATTGCCGTCACCATCTACGGTAACACCACCTGGCCCACTTAATTGCGCGGAAACTGCAGCGCCACCATCTCCGCTAAATCCGGCAGTACCATTCCCTGCAAAAGTGGCAATTATGCCTTGCGGACTAATTTTCTTTATTTTGGAATTATGTATATCCGGAAGATAAATACTCCCACTACCGTCAACGGCAACCGAAAGAGGTTCATCTATTTCAGCGGAAATAGCAGAACCGCCGTCTCCATTGTCACCAAGCTTACCATTGCCGGCAATTGTGTAGATATAACCCGATGTAGATGGCGTTTTTTTGCATGATAAGGTGCATACTACAGCGAAAAACAATACTATGTATTTCATAATTGGGAACGGTTAATTACATGTGAAAGATGGAATAATCCTAAAAATTATCCATACTCTTCCGGATAATTTCTATGCACTCATCTATCTGCGGGCGTGTAATGAGCAGTGGCGGTGCAAAACGTATTCTGTCGCCATGAGTGGGCTTTGCCAGCAATCCATTTTTTTTCATCGCTATGCAGATGTCCCAGGCTGTGTCTTTTTTAGGGTGTTCTATTACTATGGCATTGAATAACCCCTTGCCTCTCACGATCGAAATGTGTTCATGTCCAAGTGCTTTCAGTTCTTTGCGCAGGTACGCTCCCTGTATCTCTGAGTTATGAGCCATTTTTTCGTCCACCAGCACTTGTAGCGCGGTAATAGCCACTTTGCAGGCTATAGGGTTACCGCCATAGGTAGAACCATGATCACCTGGCTTTATGGTGAGCATGATCTCATCATCGGCCAGCACCGCTGATACCGGCATTGTGCCGCCAGAAAGCGCCTTGCCCAGCAACAGTATATCCGGGCGCACATCTTCATGGTCGCAGGCCAGCATTTTGCCGGTGCGGGCAAGTCCGGTCTGTATCTCGTCGGCTATCAATAATACATTTGCTTCTTTGCACATGGCGGCGGCTTTCGCCAGGTAACCTTCGTCAGGCACTACTACACCGGCTTCGCCTTGTATAGGCTCTACCAGGAAGGCAATAACATTACTGTCCTGGAGGGCAGCCTGTAAGGCTGATATATCATTGTACGGTATCATTTCAAAACCCGGTGTGAACGGGCCGAAGTCTTTCCGTGAACCCTCGTCACTGCTAAAAGATACCACGCTTATGGTCCGCCCATGAAAATTCTGCTCGCAGGTTATGATCTTCCCCTTGTTGTGCGGCACACCCTTCACCTCATAGCCCCACCTCCGCGCCAGTTTCAGGCCGGTTTCCACGGCTTCCACACCGGTATTCATGGGCAGCACTTTATCGTAGCCAAAAAACTTTGTGATAAATTCCTCATACTCCCCCAGCACATCATTATGAAACGCACGCGATGTAAGCGTAAGCCGCTGCGCCTGCTCTATAAAAGTCTCTATAATGCGCGGATGGCAATGCCCTTGGTTAATGGCTGAGTAGCCTGAGAGAAAATCGTAATAGCGGCGGTCATCTACATCCCACACAAATACGCCCTTGCCCCTGGTAAGCACTACAGGCAAAGGATGGTAATTGTGCGCTCCGAATTGCTCTTCTTTTTCAAGAAAATATTGTGTCTTGGATGTAGTGTTTTTAGCCGCGTGCATACGGCAAAATTACATTTTTATTGCCATACCTTTTGTGATGAAAATACCTGCCTAACCGAAAAGATTGGAATAAATACTAAAACCAGTAAATTTGTACAAAGGCGAGATGATGACATCAACAGAATTATTGCGAAAACAAGTTCAGAAGTACATTTCGGTTGCTGATGAAAAATCGCTGCGTATCGTTCAGGCTGTTCTTGAAATAGAACAGGAGGAAGACTGGTGGGACACTATGCCCGATAATGTAAGAAAGTCGGTGGAAACTGCTATCAAAGAGTCGGACGAAGGACAAACCATTCCTCATGAAGAAGTAATGAAAATGTACAAGCAATGGTTGAAAAAATAACATGGTCAAAAGAAGCAACAAGTGCATTTTTTGAGGTTTGTTCTTATTTACTAGATACCTGGACTCTAAAAGAGGTAGAGCAATTTAAAGTCCGTGTAGACGAAAAACTTGCAATACTTAAGGCCAATCCGCGTTTAGGCCGTAATACCGGCAAGCATCCCAATATTCATAAGACGCTGCTCCATAAAAAAGTCTTACTTATATACAGATATAAGCCAGTCAAAAAAGAAATAGTATTATTGAATTTTTGGAACACTCAACAAGATCCTTCGAAACTGAAAATCAATAAAAGATAAACCGGCCTCTAGCCAAAATTATGAATTCAAACTTCTTAAGCCTTTTAGTACATCCTATATACAAGACCCCGCTGCAATACGATAACGCATCGGGCCAGCTTTCAGATAATTCCCACAATGACCATTTTGCAATAAAAGAAAATGTGCCGCTACTCTTAACTGCGGTCGAGGAAGTAGCCCTGACGCAAACAGAGCAGCACAATGATGCCCGCAGCAAATTTCATTACAAAGAGCACTACCAGCACGATGCCGAGACCTACGACTATTTTAAGAAGACAGAAAACCCAATAGAGAACGAAGAACATAACCGGCTGCACCAATACATTCTTGCCGAGATCCCAGCCAGCGCATCATGGATACTGGATACAGGCTGCGGCGGCGGCTGGCTGGCAGATGCACTGAAATCGAAAAACAAGAATGTGATCTCGATGGATATTTCTGATATTAACCCTATCAAAGCCATAAAAAACACCCCCTCTCCCACCCACTTCGGACTTGTGGCGGATGTGTATGAGTTACCCATCAAAGACGGCACAATAGATTGCATAGTGGCGTCAGAGATCATAGAGCATGTCAGCGACCCAAAACGTTTCCTTAGCGCATTGTTCTCTGCACTGAAACCGGGAGGAAAGATAATAGTAACAACACCCTACAACGAGAAAATTCTCGAGTCACTCTGCATACACTGCAATCACCTCACTCCACACAACGCCCACCTGCATTCATTCACGGAGTCCTCTATACAAAAGTGCCTGCCACCAGGAATAAAAAACTTTAAGACGACCGTATTTAACAGCAAAGTGCTTGTGCGGCTTGGCTTGCAACGAATACTTGGCTTCCTGCCGTTGGGCATGTACAAAGGCATTGACCAGATCAGTAATGCTGTTACCAAAAAACGGGCTTACCGGCTGATGCTGGTAATTGAAAAATAATCCGGAACACTTCCACCAACGAAAAAAGCGCTAACCTCTTTCAAGATCAGCGCTTTCCGTATTCTATTTGAAACAAACTTACTTGCCACTTACCGGCATCAGCAAGCGCATTTCTATACGCCGGTTCTTAGCCCTGTTCTCGGCAGAGTCATTGTCAATGATCGGCTCAGTTTTACCCATGCCGCTGATAACGATCTTATCCTTATTCACACCTTTGTATATCAGGTACTTTTCAACCGACCTCGCGCGCTCAAATGACAGTACGAAGTTTTTCTGGTCGGTACCCTGGTCATCGGTATGGCCGCTGATGAATACGATCAGCCTACCGTCTTTTTTCAGGTCTTCGGCAACCTCGTCAAGCGCAGGGAAATTGCTATCGGCGATATCTGCTTTGGCTACCCGGAAGTTGATAACACTTTTTGAAAGCACGATGTGGTGTACTTGCGGCTCAGTTGGAGCAGCAGGCGCAGTACCCGACACGGCGATCGCAGAATTCCTCAAAGACGAGTCGGTAGGGCAACCATGATATATTTCCAGTCCGGGCACATCAGGACACCAGTCGTCCTTATCAGCTACACCATCACCATCGCGGTCCGGGCAGCCACGTGTAGCCCATGTACCCTTGTCTATCG
The DNA here is from genome assembly GCA_903881585.1 of uncultured Bacteroidota bacterium. Classification (GTDB taxonomy): domain Bacteria; phylum Bacteroidota; class Bacteroidia; order Chitinophagales; family Chitinophagaceae; genus Nemorincola. The sequence goes on from CAIRTW010000276.1 coordinate 40,755, forward strand.
GGCAAAGGTCCCTCATTACTACTCCGTCTATGATCATCTCATCCGGCACACCATCGCCGTCCTTATCGGGGCAACCAAACGCATCACGGCTGCCATATACATACGGACAGCGGTCTTCCTTATCAGGTATGCCGTCATGGTCCGAATCAGGGCAGCCATTAAATTCAGACAGACCTGGTATCTTCGGGCAATCATCCTTCGAGTCTGCTACACCATCGCCATCCATATCAGGGAAGCCGCCAAAGTAGTAGCGTATGCCTACGTTAATGCCGTATGACGATATCGGGTTGCTGGAAACAATGGAATTTACAGAGTTGTAAGTACCCACTTTATCGGTAAGCAAGGCGTTACTGTTGTTCTTAACCATCATATAGCTGTAGTACCCACCCAAGTCCACAGAAAGGTGATAATCCAGTTTGTAAGAAAGCGCTATGCGGCCAATGAAACCAAAATTGATAGCCTGTGCATAATTTTTGGAGTTACCTGATTTAATGACCGTATCCAACTTTACATTGTAGCCGCTTTGATATTTTTGATCAAAGTATTGTGTAACGTTACCGGCCGGATTATGCGCCAGGAAGTTCGCTTTTGTTATCAGCCAGTCGTTCGCATTGAACCCGGAAGTAGTAGGGTCGAAGACATAAGACCCCTCGGGGCCACGCAGGTAGGCCGCTTCATAATCGAAGGCCGCACTGGTCGAGTATTTGTAGGTATTCGATACGTTTATCATGCCGCCAAGGTCCACATTCACGCCGATCCTGTTGCTGAACTGGCGCTTGAATTTCAGCATTATCGGGATGTTGATATTTGATGTAGTGATCTTGTCCGTGATCTTATTGTCCGAATTGACGATCTGCCGGAATGTATCCGTTCCGAAACCGGTGGGCGCTTTGTATTCTACATGAAAAGAATCCATGTTCAGGTTACCGGACTGGGAAAAATAAGATATGCCGAGTCCTATTCCAAACATCCGGTTGTGGTCGAAAAAGTACCCTGCGGTCAGTTCTCCGCCACGGGAATGGCCGGCATCAAATTTTGGAGTAGCTACATTGAAGTTGTTTGGCGAAGTCAGCAGACCAGGGTAGATCTTCGTCAGGTCAGCCATAACAGGGGCTTCACTAAGCGCCCCCTCCATATAGTTCAGGTCAAGGCAAAACCTGGGCAATTGCTGATCAAGCGACTTAAGATGCATAACGCTGTCCTGGGCAAGGACATGGATGGCTGCGATTCCGGCGATGATAGTTAAAAATACTTTTTTCATTATGATGATTTTAAAAAGTCAGTGATTAGTTTTTTACAAAATGAGAAGTAGTCAAAACGGCCCCGTTGCTACGGCAAACCGCCATAAATGTACCCTGCGGCAGATCATTGACGGAGACAGTAGCCTTGTTGTTTTCCATAGCTACAGTCTGTATCTTCTTCCCAAGCATGTCGTATATCTCTATCGTAAGGCCATTGTTTACCGCACCACTCAGCTCAAATGACAAGTCGGCATGAGCAGGGTTTGGATAAACCAACATTACAGGCGAAGCAGTCGTAACAGGCTTGTGTACCGCAGTGCCGGTTATATAAGACTTCTGCACGAATGCTACTCCCCCAATAACCTGCGATGTCTTAACCCAGAAAGACTTCGTTGCATCGGTAACACTGATAATATTGAACGGGTTTTCATCGCTTACGCCATCAAACAAACAATCCTGGTTTATTTCCGGATTATGGAACTTATCAAATAACACATGCGGTGTGAGCGAATCGTTACGATCATATCCCCACTGGTAGCCGGAAACAGTATTGCTGTCGCAGAAGAGCGTCTTTTCATCTTTGTACAAAAAGACATCAGGTTCTACCGCGGTCTTCAGCGCATCGAAAACGAAACCAGAGTCGGTAAAGTCAAAGGTCGCCGCGCTGCTGCATTCTTCGAAGCCGTTTACCCACACAACATCTGTAACCACAGGGTTGCTGATATTAGCGCCGAAACTGATAAGGCAGTTGGTAGCAAATGGGCTTTGCTGTGTGTCTACTGTATTACCTGCCGATACACTCCACGAGCTGTTCAGCGTATTATCCAGATTTACATTAGCAGCGTGGAAATTCTGATGCAGCAATCCATTGCAATAACTGAATTGACCGGCTGGTGCAGATATTACCGGTTTGTGCGCATGTGGTTTTATAAGCAGTTTCATTGTGTCCAGGCTTGTGCAGAAACTGCCTGGAATGCTGTCCACTATAAACAAGGTATAAGCAAGGGAAACAGAATCCAGATGATGGGTAAACCTGGTGCTGATCGATTGTTCTTTTACAATACCCGATGAATCGGTATTACTTGTTGGGCTGCTGAAATATATACTTGTATCCAGCGGGTCGCTTACCACTACCCATGTGAATTTTGTTGCCGCATCAGTTACACTTGACAATGCAGTATCAACAAAGGCTACGACGTCGCTGCATATTGCAGTATCACGGGTAGAGACAAGGCGCGCAGTTGGCCTTACCCAAATAGAATCTATCTGGCCGGCGTTCGGGCAATTATTTGCGGTTACCACCGTTGTAAACAACACATTTTGTGTAGCGTTAGTAGTGTTGGTAAATGTATTATTCAAAACAGCGCCTCCGGAAGGATTTACAAAACTTATTCCGGAAACGGGCACCATCGTCCAGGCAAAAGTTGCACCGGGTGTAGCGCTTTCCAGATGGTCCGTAAACGGCGCACCATTACATACAAAATGGGTGTTTGTGATCAGTAGGCGCGGAGTAGGATAGACAATATTTACAACATCATCGGTATGCGTACAACCTGCTGAAGTCATAAGCGTTACATGATACAATACTGAGCGCATCGTATCGCTGTTATTATGTAAAGCCGCAGTGTCATTTATCCGGAATGAGTCTGTTGACTCAGACGTTATTGAACCCGGTATATTCGTAATGAAATTTGCAGTGTCGCGAACCCATATAAATGATTCAACCCCATCAGTGACGCTGGATAGCGGCTGAACAATAGGAAGATTATTACAAACAGAATCGGAGGTAGCTGTAAGCACGGGTGTCGGGTTCACTGTTACGCTTACTGCAACTGTGGTACCCGCACAGCCGCTAATATAAGGGGTAACCGAAATGGAGCCTACTACAGCGCTGGTTCCGCCATTGGTAACAGAGAATGAAGATATAGCAGATGTAGTGCCGCTTGCATCAGTTCCCAGCTTGTCCACATCATTGTTTACCCAGCTAAAAGTATAAACATCTGTACCTGATACAGCAGTGCCCGGAGCAAAAGAAATTGCATCCGTACCTGTTCCGTTACATTTCGCCTGCGTCTGCCCGGTAATAGCTACAGCAGCTTGCGGGCGTACAGTAATAGTAAAATGCTGCGCATCGCCGCCGCCTACAGGATATACAGAGAACGTATCGGTAAGGTAGTCTGTACCCGCGTTAACTACCGTGAAACTGGCAATCGTATCTGATGCGTCTGTTGGGTCATTTGTGGTTGTGTCCAGGCTCCCGAAATTCAATCCAGAGTAGCTCCAGTGATATTGTGTTCCGGCAATTCCACCTCTGAAGGCTATAGCGCTGTAGGTAGTGTTATTACAAACCGTATCGCTGAAAATTGTGCCGTAAAGCCCTTCCACATGAAATGAGTTCACTTTAATTACAAAAGGCACTACATTTCCTGCACACTGTCCATCGGTGGACATGATCACAGGCGTAACAGTTATGTTGGCGGTACCGTTACCCGTAGCAGTAAACGAACTGATAGAATCGATTCCATGTGCCGCGATAGCCCCTATAGACGTATTATCGTTTGTCCACACAAAGCTATCAGCAACTCCGCCGAAAGTAAACGTACCTGTAGGCTGTCCTAAATTGAAAGCTGTATCCCTCACGGTATTGGCAACCGGTACCGGATTTACCGTTATTGTAGCAGAAGTGGTGTCGTTGCAGCCATGCGCAGAGGCTACCACTGTGATCCTTGTTATTGCAGTGGCAGTGGTAAAGGTATCAGTAGCTGTATAACCTACGATATTGTTAATTGGTTCCGTTACATATGAGCCCCGTGTGCCTATTGGAAATATATCCTGATTGTTCGTAAACCATACATAAGAAGGAGTAGCATCAGTTACCAGGTTTGTGAAAACAAGCGACGGAACTGCAAAACCATTACAATAGGTATGGTTTACCAGGTTTGTTGTCTTCGGAGTAGGAAATACAGTGACGTTGAACGTGCCAGGTGTACCCGCGCAGCGTCCTATCGAGTCGGTTACAGTAAATGCAGCGGTTTGCGTAGTTGCACCAACGTTGGCCGTCACATAAGTGAAAGTTGTGTCTCCCTGGGTGGTATAACCGAGCGAAGGCAATCCCAGCAATGGATTTGTAGTTGTCCATGAATACCTGTCGAGCGGGCTTGTCTGACCGGTGAATGTAAGGCTGATCGTATCGCCACCGCATTTCTGGCGGTCCGTTGTTACGGTCACATCAGGCGTTGGGTGGGCCGTAACCGTTACAGTTCCGTTCGGGCCGTTACACTCACCAATGTGTGGTGTAACGGTAAAGGTCGTTGTAAGATCTGTATTTCCATCGTTAGTCGCAGTGGCGGATATATCACCATTCCCCTCACCGCCAAATCCAACATCAGTATTATCACTTGACCAGGAAAAAGTGGTGATAGCAGGGTCGGTCAAACCAGAAAAATGAACCGCAGCAGCGGCCTGGTTACAGAAAGTATCACTTGCATTGGATACAGACGGCGTTGGATGAACGGTGATCGTATAGGTAAGGACACTGCTTTGGCAGGTGGTTACCGTTGAGGTAGCCACCACAGAGATCGTAGCCGTAGAATCCGTAAAACCGACATTATTAAGTGTAAAACCAGGTATGGTTGCCGTAGTTCCTGCACTTACTATCCCGATCGAAGGCCTGTTATTTGACCATGCAAAAGTGGCATTCTCATCATCAGATTGAAGAACTATATCGTCATGAATATCCTGGTTACAAAAAGTATTGTCACCCTCATTTCCAGCAACCGATACATCAGGCAATGGATTTACCGTAGCATCAACAGTGTTCTGCACGCCAGTGCAGCCCGCAGCAGTTGCAGTAAATATATAAGTGCCCGAATTGTCTGTTGTTGCAATAGGAAAGGATGGATTCAATAAAGTAGAAGTAAAGCCGCCGGGGCCAGACCAGGCATACGATACATTTGTTCCGCCTGTCACACCTCCAGAAAGATTCAATGTGTTACCTGTGCATATAGGGCCATTGCTCGTTGGGCTTACTGAAGTAACCGGTTCGTTTACCGTTACTGTCAATGTTTTCGCTACAACCGTACAGCCTGCGCCGTCATCGGCAGTTAGCGTATATATACCTGAATTGGCCGTGGTTGCAGTTTCAATAGACTGATTCTGTCCGCTAAGCGCCACTAAAAGGCCTGGGCCTGTCCATGAAAAAGTATTCGCCCAGTTGGAGGTTCCTACAATAGATCCCGTAAGCGTTAATGAGTGGCCTGTGCATACAGGGCCTGCATCAACACTAGCTGTTATACCATTAACTACTACTGCGGACGTACTAAAAGTGCTGGAGCATCCTGAAGAATTAGTTACAACAACTGCATAAACACCAGCAGCGTTTGGTTGAACATTAGTTATATCCTGTGTAGCATGTGTTGAAGTAAATGAGTTCGGCCCGCTCCACGCAAATGTAGCGCCGCCGCCAGTTGGGCTTGCCGCCAAAGTCAGGGTCGTTCCCTGGCATACCGGGTTTGGTGTAGCGCTGGCAGTAAAACCTGTAGGCAGTCCATTCACAGTAACCTGTGCTGTGCTGGTGCAACCGGCAAGGGTATAAGTAATATCGGCAGTGCCTGTTCCCAGTCCGGTTACAATACCTGTACCCCCACCTACCGATACATTCTCGGCCAGCGTGGTCCACGTTCCCACCCCTGTTGCATCAGTCAATGTGGTAGTCCCGTTCAGGCACAACCCTAATGTTCCGGTTGGAACAGCAGGTACCTGGTTTACCGTAACACTGACCGAATAGGTGCCGGCTACGGCACAGGCTCCATTACCACCTGCGCCGGGAGTAACAACAACCGTATAAACGGTGGTCCCCACTGCCGGTGTTGCAGTAACGGAAAATGTATTTGCTGCGTCAACACCGCTGCCCGTCCAGGCATAGGTAAATCCGGTGCCCCCAGGATCGCTGCTCAGTGAAAGCGTTATTGTACTGCTGCCACATAAGGTTACGACCGGGGTTATTGCACAACCCGGAATGGCATACCCAAACCTGGCTCCGGTACAGAAAATCAGGATAAGGGCGATTTTTTTGAAAACCTGTTTCATGTTCGTTGGGGAAATTTGAAGTAAAGTATATTTTTTCATGTTTTAAGGAAATTACTAAATTGGAGCGCAAACATAATAATTTGCAAACTGTAATGCAAGCTAAATCGATATTTTTTGAGGAATTAACTAAAAAGTCGAATTCAAGTATTAGATTTATGGCGTATAAAATTTATAAAATGAACAGGCGAATTTATTTCTACTTCTTGTGCTTAATGCTGATATCTGTTAACTCTTTTTCACAGGAAATAAAAGGAGATGTATTGTGGGTCAATACTTTTACTCCGGCCACCATCAAATTTCCTGAAAACATAATGAGCGCTGAAGCCACCTGCTCAGATGGCATGTACCAGCTCAACCAAAAAGACAACAAACTCGTTATAAGCCCTGTTGCAGAAAAAAAAACCACCGCCTTGCACTATCATTGTTCAAGAGGGTGGCCGTACGCATACATTTAAAGTGGTCTTCCAGGACAATAATGCAGATATCGACCTCGACAAGTCTTACCTGGACCTCCATACGATGGACTTGCTGAAGCAAAGAGTAGCGTATGTTGCCGCCAACAAACAAAATGCCGGCAAAGACGATGCGTTGCCCCCCCGCCGCCCGTAGATGCGCCACCACCACCAGCACCTGCTCACCGGCAAGAGGCTGCTCCGGCCACAGATAGCGCCTTTATCCCTTTCGATGGCAAAAAGGTGTACCGCGCCCAGTTGAATTCGATAGTTCTTGACAAAATAAAAAAAGTAAATAAAAACCTGGAAGCATTGGGCAGCCAGTCTTCTTCGGCCGGGCTAAAAAAGCAGGCGATGACTAACATCATGGCGTTTTTCAACAACAAGCAGACCGTATTGGTTGAAGTAAGGAATAAAAATAAGACCCCATTTAAGAAGCCCATCATGCAATACTTAAATGACTTCTCCAGGTTGCCCTATGCCAAGGTAACTATTGAAGATGCCGAACTCACCTTTGTAGGTAACTTTGTAAAAAATGAAGACGGCTCGTATCACGGTATCGTAGTAGTTCAGCAAACATTCACCGGTTACATAGAAAACAAGCCTGTGTATCGGGACACAACAAAAAAGGATATTGAAATAGATGTCCGGTTCACAGAACAGGTCAAAGATGGCGATGTAAAACAATTAATTGACGTTTTCCTCGGCAACATATCTGTTTCACAGGGTGGTAACAACTAAACCATCCCGCTCATTACTTGCAAAGCGATCCTGTAAAAAATGGAACACAACATATACGCTCATTTCATAAAACGAACAATTGCGATAATTGTACTATCTGTTACCGGCATCACAGGCGCAGCTGCGCGCGGTACTACTATTACCGCAAAAGACAGGGAAAACATAATAGCATCGGCTACCCTAACCCTCACTACTTTTATCAAAGACATTGATATTGTTTCTGATGAAAATTACCCGGTCTCCGCTAAGACCGGCACAATAGACATGGCGTTCAACTCGCAGGATTATATCTGCAAAAAAAATGCCACCATCGAAGATGACATGGACCCATCTGTTCACACATCAGGCAAGTCAGAAATAACTATTGCAGATTATTTGAACAACCTGATGACGACCTTTAAAAGGCGGGATACCACCTACTTTAAGCCGTTTGATATATTGTGCATCAAACTGGCAAAGGATAAGAGCATGTACATACAAGTCCCTTTCGTGGAATTGCTGAACGGCACCGACATGAACGGCACGCCTTATACGAAAAACAACAGGATCGCATCGATTACTATTACCCAGTCTTCAAATGGTGAGTGGAAATCGATCATTACAGCTATCAGCTTCTATGACCCGGCAAAATATAAAAACGAAGGCTGCATCGAAATAGCCGGAGCAAACCCTGACCCTGTTGTAAAAACTGACGACAAAAAACCGGATAGTTACTATCCCTATATGCTGCTGAGGGGCTCGCGCCTGTTGGCCGAGAGCAAGTATGCCGAGGCTTATTTCTCGTTAAAGGAAGCGGAACAAAGCCCGATTGAAGCGGCTAAAGCAAAACAGAAAATAACGGAGTTGTACGATAATATGCGCGCAGCCGGCAGCCAGGGAGTGAACGATGCCCTGAGCGGGGTCCTGACCCTGAAAGGACGCGACCTGGAATCAACCCATAAATACCAGCAGGCCTGCCAATACTATTCCTATGCTTTAGACCTCAACCCAACAAGTGCAGATCTTAGAAACCGCAAATCAGGAATGGATGATAAAGCATCCTTTCAAAAACAATTAAGTGAGAATTTTGATAAACAACAGTATGCCCAGGGTATCTCTGATTACACGATAGCTATCAGCAGAGACCCCGAGAATTCCGGCCTGTACATTGGCCGTGCAAAATGCTATGGACAGTTGAACAATGACCGGGAAGCAAAAAATGACTTTAACAAAGCAGCAAATTACGACCCGTCCAACAGGGAAGTATATTATTGGAAAGGAAAATATTTTGAGCAGAAAAACTCGATCATTGCCTATGACAGCGCATACGCCGCATTCATTTCCTTTGTTGCCAAATCAGACGACAAACTTGACCCTGCCGCCCAATCGGCTGCGGCAGAGGCTACATTTTGTAAGGGTATGAGCCTTTATATGCAAGGTGTGTTCCCCGAAGCAATAGATTCATTCGCGGCTGCCATAAAACAAAAAGAACAATATAGCGGGAAAGAACAATACAAAGAAGCCTGGTGCTACCAGGGCTGTTGTTACCTCAAAATTAATGAAACCGAAAAAGCCTTCAAATGTTTTTCCAGGTCATCTGAAATAGACGACAAATACCCGGATGCCCATTTCCGGTATGGCGAGGCATTGCTGCGTGCCGGCGGGAAAAAAAATTCAGACAAAGGGATCATTGAAATGGAAAAAGGGATCGGTCTTCTGTCGAGTATAAAAAATGATAACTGGTACTCCTGGAACAGTGAAATGGGCGACGCATTGTCGCAAAATCAAAGATATGATGAGGCGATCGTTTATTATGACAAGTGCGTTGACGAGAATTCTGATCCCGAGTACACCCTGAGGCGTGGAGAATGTTATATGCACAAAGGCGAAAAAGATAAGGCAAGAAGTGACTATCAGAAATACCTGGATCAGTGCAAGAAGAAAAATATTCCCCAGGCTATGCGTTTTCAAAGGGATAATGATGAGATCAACAAGGGAAAATGATTTTTTGCAGGCTGATTATATGCGAAATGAAAGCTCAAATAGCTATACTTAAGTCAACTACAAGTTAAATACAGTACAATCTGAACAAAAAGCGCGGCGAAAGGCGAATTTGGCACGATTTTGAGACTTTATGCACTGTAGTGGAAAAATAAATTACAATGAGCTGGCACTTATTTGATAAGAAACCCATAATTTTGGTTGTTAATAGGAAAATAACTTTGGGTTCATGCCAATTTTATTATACGATTGATACTTTGATTTACTTTTTAATAAAAATGAAAAGAAAATTAGTTTTACTCCTGGCTTTGGCACTTCTCTGTGCGCCCTGTGCATCATTTGCACAGCGGGTGGTGGAGAATGCACGGAGGGAGGCAATGTTGGTTCCGGCACGCGGTGTAGCTTCGCTGCCGGACCGCAAGGCATGTGCAGTTGCCAACCGCTCTCCCGACCGTACCATAACAGTAAGAGTAGAGGAGTCTGTGCTGCAAAATGATTATCTCGAAAAAAAGATACGGGAGGTTGCAAAGATAGGCCCAAGGGAACAGAAATTCATTGGCTATACTGGCTGCGATGCGGATGCGCTTGGGCAGAAATGTGTAGGGTATAAAATAATTGTGGCCTACTACGATGAAGTTCGGGTTGTTCCCCATATGAAGGCCTCCTCCCCCATGGCAGCCCACCCCCGGAGTGGCGAAGCATCTGGCCTGCAAGGCGATAACAGCAGCCAAGGTAAAAGCAATTAAGACATTTTACGGTCACACCTCAACGACTTAATACGGCCGTATTAAGCCCTATAGTTATTTATACAATGAGTCTGAACTGGCAGGCGTTTCAACCAGGCGCCAACCCAGCCAAAACATTCATTGCAAAAATTGGCCTGCCCTACCGCTCCTGGTACGCCTCCCCATCTGCCTGCTATAGCTACTATATAAATACATCGCGTCACTCACATTTACTGTGATTCCTACGTCAGTATTAGAAACCAACACCGACTTAATGAAAATAACAACACCTTTTTTTTCTGTAGCTATCGCGCTGGCAATGTGCATCGGTTGTTCAAAAAGCAAAGAACAATCACCCTCCCACTCCTCACTATTGCTGCCAGCCACATCATATAACATGACTGCTACCGTCACACCAACAACTTTTTTCTCAACACCATATCGCAGCATCAACATAATTGTTTTCAAGTATTTACTTTTCGTATTCAACGCCAATTTTTTAACCTGTGTCAAATACCTATCAAAATCGTCTATTAATTTTTGGCTGATTTCGTCCATGTAATATGTTCTACCCTTATGGAATTCAAACGCTTCAAAACCGCTATATACGGAATTGTATGGCTTGATACTACCTGTCTGCAACTTCATTTTTTTATTAGATAGCCTTTCGCCACTAATAGTTTCGTCAATCGTTTTCTTGAAAAAATCAACAATACGAAAACGTACTGGTTTCACAACCTTAACAACTTGCGGATTCTTCTTATCAGCTATGGCTTTCTTGAAAATGTCAGCAGGCACAATACCACCTAATTTTACTTTTAGGTCTTCGTATGTATCTCTATATAGTTTTTCAGCCTTAAATAAGTTGCCAATTAATGTACCATTTTTAGCAGATGCCTTTGGCTCATTTTTTTTGCCCTCTTTATTAATCCAATCGCCTGTATGTACCTTTTCTCCGGGGAATACTATTAGGCGGTTGTTATCGTAACAAATAGATGCGTATATGGCGCACACGCCATCTTTCTTCGGGTTTCGTAAATAAAAATTAATCGTCATGGTATTATCTGTTAAACATAAATTTTACTAAATCACTTTTCATAAATAGATACTTCCTTTCCGTACCACCTGCTTTGAGCTTGCCTTCCTTCACATACTTTGTTAATGTAGTTGGTGTAATGTTTAGAAATTCGGCA
>CAIRTW010000277.1 GCA_903881585.1 uncultured Bacteroidota bacterium
GCAAAAAAGTTTCGGATAGTTGTGGGAAATTAACGACCCTATTCATATATTTATTTACCAGTTCTGTATGCCGTGCCTTTGAAAACAGACACTACTTCTCCATTTTCATTGGTAGTGGTGACATTGTAAAAGCTCGTTTTGTTGCCGGTATGTATTTCGGTAGCCTCCACAGTCATTATGGCTCCCGGCAGTGCCGGCCTTATGAAAGTGATATGTACATCCAAGGCCACGCTAAGCACACCATGCGAATTGCAGGCGAAAGCAAAAGCGCTGTCTGCTGCAGAAAAAACGATGCCGCCATGCACGCTGCCGAATCCGTTAACCATATCCCCGGTGATGGTGTAGTGAAGCCGGCAATAGCCTTCTTTATATTCGTCAACTACAATGCCCATCCATTTGCTGAATGTGTCTTTGGATAGCATTGTCTGCAATATTGCTGCTGTATCGGCCATTTTTAATAGAATAAGGTATCAAAGATACAGGCTCCGTCAGTGAGTCTTAATTTATTTGCCACCACAAACAGGAATATCTTTTTCGGATATAATTACATAATATCAAGTATGTTAATCCCTGATTACAGTGCGCTGGTACATGGATTTATTCTTGTTCAAATGCTATGATTGGCGTAGTTTTGATGCCCCTTTATGTCATCGTGGCAGGTAAAAAATATTTGCATGACTTTTGATGCGTATTGGTTGCCAAAGTGGGCTTTTTAGTTTCAATAATATTTAGAATTTTTATAAAATATTCAAATGATCGGTATTCTTTCAAAATTATTTGGTGGCAGTAAATCGGATAAAGACGTAAAAAAAATACAACCGGTAGTAGCTGAAATAAACCAGGTATTCAATAGTTATCAGACGCTATCCAATGATGAACTGCGCAACAAGACGCAGGAGTTTCGTGAGCGCATAGCAGCCCACCTTGCAGACATCGATCAGCAGATAGCAGATAAAAAAACTGAAGCAGAAGCCGATAATGAGGCCGACATACAGGCGCGGGAAAACATCTACAACGAGGTGGACAAGCTGGTGAAGGAGCGCGATAAACTCATAGAGGAGGCATTGCGCAGCATTTTGCCGGAGGCGTTTGCCGTGGTGAAAGAAACAGCCCGCAGGTTCAAAGAGAATGAAGAACTGGTATCTGCTGCTACCGAACTTGACCGGGAACTGGCTTTGGAGAAGGGCCATATCCGCATAGAAGGCGACAAGTCGATCTATAAAAATACATGGGATGCTGCCGGAATCAAAGTAACCTGGAACATGGTGCACTATGATGTGCAGCTGATAGGCGGTATGGTGCTGCATGACGGTAAGATAGCAGAGATGGCTACAGGTGAGGGTAAAACGCTTGTATCTACGCTGCCGGCCTACCTCAATGCACTGGCCGGTGAAGGTGTACATATAGTAACGGTGAATGACTACCTGGCCCGTCGTGACCAGGAATGGAACGGGCCGCTGTTTGAGTGGCTGGGCCTTACCACCGATTGCATAGACAAGCACGAGCCAAATTCTCACGAGCGCCGCCAGGCATATCTTGCTGATATCACTTACGGTACCAACAATGAATTCGGCTTCGATTACCTGCGCGATAACATGGTGCATCACCCCGAAGAAATGGTGCAGCGCAAGCACCACTTTGCAATGGTGGATGAAGTGGATAGCGTGCTGATCGATGACGCACGTACGCCGCTTATCATTTCCGGTCCTATACCAAAGGGCGACGAGCAGCAGTTTCACATGCTGAAACCACGTATTGAAAAACTACTGGAAGCGCAACGAAAGATAGCCAATCAAAGCCTTACCGAAGCCAAAAAACTTATTGCCGAAGGCAAAACAGATAAGGATGCAGGCGGACTGCATTTATACCGTGCATACCGCGGACTGCCTAAGAACAGCGCCCTGATAAAATACCTGAGCGAGGATGGCAACAAA
>CAIRTW010000278.1 GCA_903881585.1 uncultured Bacteroidota bacterium
AAAACAGCAGCAGTAAAACATCTTTAAAAACAAAAAAATATGAAAGCAAACAAAACGACCATTTCCCGTAATACGCGAATAAAGGCCAAAAGCCGGGTGCGGAAATTTAAAATGCCCGACATCGGGCATATAGTAGTGCATAGCACGGAAACACCACCACATACGATGATACGGGAACTGACCAATATCCCCTACCAGTATGTGATCGGCAGGAGCGGCAAGGTGCTGAAATTCAAAGAAATTGACCGTAATCATACGACAGTGGATATAGCTTATCTCGGCGGGATGGACAAAAACGGCAATCGTTCTGATACCCGTACCGCTGTGCAGAGTGACAGTCTGTTCCGGGTCTTGGTACAGCTTACTGAACTGTTTCCTAAAGCAGCCATCACCGGCGCAGACGATATCTATGTTTGCGGTCATGCCAACCCCGGCTTTGACCTGAAAGGCTGGCTGAACAATTACATACCGGAGTTTTTACAGGCCGCCTGATTTTTCTTTCACTAAACCAAATATAACATGACAGAGTTGATAGTTTCAGCCCTTACCGCAATGGGCTACAGGGTTTTTACGCGCCCATATGAACTGAACATTATTGGGGTAAGAAGCAGCGATAATACGCCCAATACCTTTAATGACACCATGAATGTCATTTACAAGGACAGCGCAGGCAACTGGCAGCTACACGGTTTTCCGGCGACAACCGATCCCGGCACATTCTGGCTCAAAAACCCGTTGAACCCGCAGGGTACAGCCATACTGAAAGCCGGGCAATACCTCAATTCCCACATTATCGGGATGCACCGCAGTAAGTATCTCGCGCTGGTACAACGGGGGCTGGTAACGGTAATAAGGGATGCTAAAAGGGACGGTACGCTGGATTTCAAGGGTAAGGAAGATACCGGGTTTTTCGGTATAGACATTCACAGGGCAGCGGAAGCAGGTATAACAAAGCTGATAGATAAATATTCGGCAGGATGCCAGGTATTTGCCAATGCAGCGGACTTTAACACGTTCATGCAGCTTTGCGATAAGCATCGAAATCTTTACGGCAATAATTTTTCCTACACATTGCTGGAGCAACCCGCATCTGTTCATGCCATTGCCGCCTGAAAGAAAGTAATAACAACGCTTACAGAATACGGCCTGTCCACAGCATTTGCCATGCTCATTTATAACATCGTTAAACACAAAAACAACCATAAGTATGAAGCAGTTTATCCAACAGGTATTTAAAGACAAGACAGGCAGCTACAGTATGCGGGAATTGGTAATTGGCATATTGCTTGGCGCACTATTGATTAGCTGGATCGCTGCACAGTTCTTCGGCAAGCTGATACCGGAGTTCATGTTCTACTCTTTCGCCAGCCTTATCGCTGCCGGGTGTTTCGGATATACGCTTGAAAAACAGGCAAAGCCCGGTAATACAGAAAGCCAGTTGCAGTAATAGTTTCTCTTAACTATAAACCCTATCACTTTTAATTTTCATTCTAAAAAAACAAAAAACTCATGTTTATTGATAAATTGAAATTACTCGTTTGCCTCGTTTTTAGCTGTATCGGCGGATTTGGCATGTGTTCATTATTCCACAGCGATGACTACAGGCACCGATACCCTGTCCAAACAACACAGACCACACAAAGCCCGGCAGCTTTAAAGCAACAGGCAGTAACAACTGCCGCCCATTATGATACGAAACTGGATGCCCTTGTTCAGACCAACACCGTATTAGCCGTAAAAGTAAATAAGAGCCGTGCCGCCATGCACCAGGTGAAACACACCGATCAGGCCATACAGCAAAAAATCAATCTGCTGCTCGCTGCGGCATTGAATGACACTGACACCACCGTTAAACTATCGGATTGCGACAGCCTTGAAACTTCATTGGCGGATCTCAAAGTATCTACTGCACAGAAAGACAGCTTGTCCGAAGATATTCAAACTCAGTTGGAGCAACAGGTTAATAATAAGGACAGCACATTAAACGTACAGCAGGAGGAGTACAATGCATTAAAGCTGTCTTTTGATAACAGCCTTGCCCAACAGGATGATCTCTTGGGGCAAAACAAGTATTTGCAAAAGCAGTTGAACCGGCATATCGTGAAGAACAAATTATTATCCGGCGGCTTGCTGGTGCTTTCCGGGATTGCCATTTTTAGTTTACTACACCATTAAATTATGAAAGAAAAAACCATTATTTCCGCTACTACACTACTCGCATCCCTGCTTTCCTACTGGTATGCCAAAGCCGCTGAAAAAGAAATTGCGCCTTTTATTATGCTTGGCGGATTTGTAGGGTCTATCATCGGGGAAAACATCGCAGAACAAATCAATAAAATCAAAAAACAATAACAATTATGGTAACACAGATAATAGACGACACGTCCTGTATCCGAGTAATATCCGATGGCAATGTTTACCTCGTAAACAAGGCATGGATCAGGAGCATAGAAACTGCCGGGATCGATACGGTAAAAATAGATATAGCTGCCGGGGTATTAAAAAACGTGTATGTCCGGTTGAGCGAAGTTTCCGTTCCTGCCGGGCTTAAAGACGTATTTGCCTTGAGAGATGCTATAAAAACAATGCTGGACACCGGGGCAAGCAGTTTGCAGATGCCGGATAACCTGGCAAATGTTTTCATAGCACTTCAAAAATCTTTAGCGTTAAGTGCCGCAAGAGCAAACGCTATCAATGTTAATACTCCTGCCATTACCGATGAATCGGTACCCAATGTTATCTATTATGGTTTTGCGAC
>CAIRTW010000279.1 GCA_903881585.1 uncultured Bacteroidota bacterium
ATTATTCAATGTACTTTTGAATTTAACGAGATTGTCTCAACTAATTATATATACAGATGGCTCTGCGCGGGGAAACCCGGGCCGGGGCGGATATGGTGCAGTATTGCATTGGGGAACGGTGATAAAGGAAATATCGCAGGGTTACAAGCATACCACCAACAACCGCATGGAACTGATGGCTGTTTTAGCTGCGCTAAAGATGCTTACGCGTGATGGCCTGGACATAACCATATACACGGATTCGGCTTATATCGTAAATTCGGTGGAGAAGAAGTGGGTATTTGGATGGGAGAAAAAGGGGTTTGCAGGTAAGAAAAATGAAGATCTCTGGCGGGAGTTTTTGAAGCAGAACAAGAAACACAAGATAAAATTTGTGTGGGTGAAGGGCCATGCGGAGAATAAATGGAACAACCGTTGTGATGAGCTGGCTACTGCTGCGGCGGATGGGAAGGGATTAGTAGAGGATGTGGGGTATGATGGGTAAACACCGGGCACCGACAGCTGCCAAAGCTTTTTGTATATTTGTTTTATGGGTGGGGCTATCGTTTTGATATTTTGGTTCACGTTGGCTTGTGGTTTGATTTTAACCGGATGGGGGTTGGTTGTGTTGCTAACGCGGCGAAGATGGTGGACAATTCTTGTGGGAATTATTATTCTTTTGATCCCTTTATCACTTTGGCTCTGGGTAGAAATTACACATCCTTCTTTATGCTAGTATCTATTTACTTTTTTGCTCAATTAAAATGACATTCTACAAATACCACGGCACCGGCAATGACTTTGTCCTGTTTGATAACCGGGATGAGAAGCTTAGTTTTACTTCAGAACAGGTTGCTGCTATGTGCGACCGGCACTTTGGTATCGGCGCAGATGGGCTCATGTTGCTGGAACATGCCGATGGGTATGATTTCAGGATGGTGTATTATAACTCAGATGGCAGGGAAAGCAGTATGTGCGGTAACGGCGGCAGGTGCATGACTGCCTTTGCAAAGTCGCTGGGGTTGATCACCTATAAAGCAAAATTTCTGGCTATTGATGGGGCGCACGTTGCTATGATAGCTGAAAATGGCCTGATCAGTCTGCAGATGAATGATGTGAAGGAAATGAACATACAAGAGGGATATACTATACTCAATACGGGTTCCCCGCACCAGGTAATATGGGTGAAAAACGTAAAAAATATTGACGTTCCCTACGAAGGACAAAGAATACGCAACGAGCTACGTTTCATGCCAGATGGCATAAACGTAAATTTTGTACAGTTTGACGGGGCAAGGTTAATTGTAAGAACCTACGAAAGAGGAGTAGAGGATGAAACGCTGAGCTGCGGCACGGGTGTAACAGCTGCAGCGATCGCTGCTACAGGCTACGGCACGGGCAACTTCAAAACAGCCATTGAAACACTGGGTGGGCATCTCGAAGTGTCGTTTAATAAAAAAACACCTGAATCTGCAGTTGATGTGGTGCTTACCGGCCCAGCTGTATTTGTGTTTAAGGGAGAGATAACACTATGAATGTTGACTACCTTATCATAGGCCAGGGCATTAGCGGTACACTTCTCAGTCGTGCTTTAATGAAGCTGGGCAAAAAAGTGGTTGTTGTTGATGATGGCAACATTTCTTCGTCGAGCAAGGTGGCGAGTGGTGTTATTAACCCCATTACCGGTAAGCGGTTAGTGAGGACCTGGATGATAGATGAGCTGCTGCCCTTCGCGCAAAGCACTTACCGGGAAATAGAACAAGAGCGCAAAATCAAGCTCCTCAGCAATTGCAATATTCTCGACTTTCATGCATCGCGCGATGCCTCTCAGGGTTTCAATGATAAACTTGTCGAAGAAAAAGAATACCTATCTCAATCAGGGGACGAAGGTAAGTGGCAGGAATATTTCCGGTTCAATTATGGTATTGGCGAGATAGATCCATGTCTGCTGGTAGATGTCGGAACTCTGCTTCGATCTTGGCGCGATCATTTACTTGTGAACGATCTATCTGTTTGGAACAGGTTTCGCATTGATGATTGCGAGATAGGGCAGGGTAACGTCAAATATGGAAGTATCATGGCAGAAAAAATGATTTTCTGTGATGGTGTGGCAAGCGCTGAAAATCCATTCTTCAGTAAGCTGCCTTGGTCGAAGGATAAAGGAGAAGCGCTGATAGCAGAGATACCGGGCCTACCCGCAACCAACATCTACAAGCAAGGTATCAACATAGTCCCCTGGCGCGATGGATTGTTCTGGATAGGCGCCACCCATGACTGGAAATATACAGATATGCGGCCGACATCTACATTCAGAAAACAAACTGAAGAGTTACTGGATTACTGGTTGAAATTGCCGTACAAAATTGTTGACCACCTGGTTGCTCAACGACCAGTCAACATGGATCGCAAGCCATTTGTGGGGCTGCATCCCGTTATGCCATCGGTAGGCATTTTCAATGGCATGGGAACAAAGGGCTGTTCTGTGGCGCCGTATTTCGCCGAGCAGTTCGCGCGGCATTTGGTGAATGGTACTCCGCTAATGCCGGATGTAGATGTGAGGAGGTTTGCAAAAATACTTGCGCGCTAGCCTCCTGTCAACCCATTTCTTATCAACTTATCTCTTACTTCCCCGAGACATTTACATAGTTCTCTATCGGCTGGCGTTTTGCTATGGAGCGGGCCAGGGTCATTTCATCGGCATATTCAAGTTCGCCGCCAAAGGCTATGCCGCGGGCTATTGTGGTAATGGTTATGGGCAGGTCCTTTAGCTGGCGGGCAATGTAGTAAACAGTTGTATCACCCTCTATGGTGGGGCTTAGGGCCATGATGATCTCCGAAATTTCATTTTCTTTTACCCGGTTGTGCAGGGTAGCTATATTTAGTTGGTCCGGGCCAATACCGTCAAGAGGGGAGAGGATGCCGCCGAGCACATGGTAAAGGCCGCTATATTGCTGCGTACTCTCAATAGCTATCACATCACGAATGGTCTCAACCACGCAAACCTGGCTGCGGTTACGGCCGGGGTTCACGCAGATAATGCATACTTCGGCATCGGATATGTTGTGGCAGTCCTTACAGAATTTCACGCCATGCCTCATGCGCGATACTGCTTCTGTAAACGCGTCCACCTCGCCCGTATCCATGCGCAGCAACTGCAGCACCATGCGCAGCGCTGTTTTCTTACCTATACCCGGCAGCCGGGAAAATTCCTGAACTGCGTCTTCTACTAGCTTTGATGAAAATATCATTAGAAAAATTCCAAATTATAAATTCCAAATTCCAAATCAAATTCGTTTGTCAAGAATTGAACTGTTTTGTTTGGAATGTAAAACACCGCTTATTATTATTAGTTTACGCATCCTATCTTTTCTAAAAAATATTGAATATGGAAAACGCTTCGCAAAAACGCGGCTTAGATGTTTATATACTGGTCCATGTATCAGGTTATCGGATTGCAGTTTGTCAATTTCAGCAAAAATATTTTCTTTAAATTTTTGCCCTAAATCCTCTTGTTGTTCCGAATACCAAGTGGCGGCGTGTTCTATTTCGCGTATAGCAGCCGTTAAAAAAATTACTTCGTACATGTCAATTTATTTGCCCAGCAATCTTTTTTTAGCTTCGTCCAATCCCATAGTTTCAGCCCTGCCAGCATCATATTCTTGCATCCGGTCATCTAGTATTCGTTTATATTCCTCAGGTATATCATCTTCAGGATAGTCTAATCCTAACAACCTTTTAATAGCTTTCAGCAACCACTCATCATTTACATGGTTTAGCTCCTCAATGATCTGGCTTCTTTCTAATTCGATGTTCATAGCACAACTGTTTCTACAAAATTACCACATTTTATACTATTCTAAATAAGAGGTCCTCGCCCCTTTCCCGTAATAAATGTAACGAAGAGTCTGGACAACAATCACAATTTAATTATCTTTTCCGCTACTTGCTGGCAATGTTGAAAATTGCTTGATAACCCCATTCTTTGTGTCGCGATTCCATCGAGGCTTTTGGCAATAACTTCTTTGCTTGCTCCATTCATTTTCATTGAAAATATAATCGGCGTGTAACTCTGGTATTCATCTCTGGGTGCAATATCATTTACACCAATCGGATCCCAATCATTCCAAAGAATGTTGTCTATTTCTTCATAAATGTGTTGTTCCCGCTCGTTCATTTGCTTCATTGAAAACGAATTTACAAATAAATAAACCCCACTTCCGCATCCTTCCCAAATGCCTCCCTGATCCTTTCAGGATGCGTATCCGTAAGTATCACCTGCCCGAAACCTTCACCGCGAATGATGCGTAGCAGTGCCTCCATGCGGTTCTGGTCCAGTTTTTCAAAAATATCGTCGAGCAGCAGTATGGGCAGGTGGCCTAGGGTTTTGCTGAGGTAAGCATATTGTGCAAGCTTCAAGGCAAACAAAAAGCTTTTTTTCTGTCCTTGCGAGCCAAATTGTTTTAGCTGCAGGTCATTGAGCCGGAAATCCCAGTCATCTTTATGAATACCCCTTAATGTACGCTGGTAGCGCAGATCGTATTGCAGGTTTTGCGCCAGCCATGTGGCCAGCGGTTTTTGTGCCAGATCGCTGGTATAGCTTACCTGTATTGCCTCCTTACCGCCGGAAAGCCGGTGATAAAAATCATTGAGCAGGGGCAAAAAATCTTTCAGAAATGACTTTCGTTGCTCATAAATGTATGTGCCGTCTGTTGCGAGTTCGGCATCGTAGTACTCCAGTTCGGTGTTATTATCGGCGGGTTTCAGGTATTGTATTTTCAGCCACGCATTCCGTTGCTGCAGTATGCGCTGGTAGCGCATTAGTTTTTCGAGGTAGGTTTTATCCACTTGGCTTAAGATGCCATCTATCCATTTACGTCGCAGTTCGCTGCTGCCGGTTACGAGCTCGGTATCGTCAGGCGCGATCATCACAGCCGAATAAACACCTATATGATCTGTGACTTTTTCGTATTCTACATCGTTGTTATAAACCTCTTTTTTGCCCTCTTTCCATTTGCAGCTTATGGTTTCCTGCCTGTTTTTTCCGTTGAAGACGCCGGTAACCCGGAATCCATCGAGGCCATTTTGTACATTGTGCTGCTGGTATGCGCTAAAGTAACTTTTGGTGTAGCACAGGTAATAAACCGCGTCCAGCAGGTTGGTTTTGCCACTGCCATTGGGCCCGGCTATACAGGTCACCGGGGCCTGAAAGTCGAACGCCGCAGACGAATAGTTGCGGAACTGGAGCAGTGTTACTTTATTAATAGTGTTCAAAGCTGCAAAAGGAAACAAATTTTTTTATAAATTCGCACCAAATTTAAATAATAGTGCAAACTCCGTTCGGTAAAGAAACATATTTGTATTGGTATGAGATCATGCTTTTGCAGCGCCGCTTCGAAGAAAAGGCGGGGCAACTGTACGGTATGCAGAAAATACGTGGGTTCTGTCACTTGTACATAGGACAGGAAGCCATAGCTGCAGGCGCTATGACTGCCATGCGCGATGATGACAACATGATCACCGCTTATCGTGACCATGCGCTGGCGATTGCTAAAGGCATCAGTGCAAAGGAATGCATGGCCGAGCTGTATGGCAAGGCTACAGGCTGCACCAAGGGCAAGGGCGGCAGTATGCACTTCTTCTCAAAGGAAAAAAGGTTTTTCGGCGGTCATGGTATTGTGGGTGGCCAGATAGGGCTGGGTGCGGGCATTGCCTTCGCAGAGCAGTACCAGGGCACAGACAGGGCTACGGTCTGCCTGTTTGGCGATGGTGCCGCACGGCAGGGGATATTGCATGAGGCGTTCAATATGGCCGTTTTGTGGCAGTTGCCGATCGTATTTATCTGCGAGAACAACTTTTATGCAATGGGCACATCGGTAGAGCGTACATCCAAGGTGCTGGATATATACCGCCTTGCCGATGCCTATGATATGCCCGCTGACAGTGTGGATGGTATGAGCTGCGAAGAAGTACATAAGGGTATAGACCGTGCTGTGCGCCGTGCGCGTGAAGGTGGCGGACCTACCTTCCTGGAGATAAAGACGTACCGTTACCGCGGCCACTCTATGAGCGACCCGGCGAAATACCGTACAAAAGAAGAGCTGGAAGAATATCGGGAAAAGGACCCTATAAACCAGGTGCTTAAAACCATCATGGAAAATAAATGGGCTACTGAGGAGCAGATAGAGCAGATAAATGAGAAAGTGAAAATGGAAGTGGAAGAATCGGTTAAATTTGCCGAGGAAAGTCCGTGGCCGGATGATAATGAGCTGTATAAAGATATTTATGCAGATAAGGATTATCCGTTTATTACGGATTAACCCCTCGGCTCACCCCCGCCCCCTGAAGGGGAGCGCTTTGAGAATAAGATATTTAGCTTTGGAATAAAAATATAACTTTACCGGAATTGAAATGAAGTAGAAAATAATTTTAAACAGTATAGAAACTAAATAGTAGCAATAGCCCTTAATAATCTTGATCAAAGCACTCCCCTTTAGGGGCAGGGGGTGGCAAGGAACAAAAAACAATCATGGCAAATTCAACAAGAAACCAACCCGGTGAAGAGATCACCGTAGAAAGAAAAGTAGTAAGGGAAGTAGAAACCGACCCGCTGGAGACCCTACAGGCTTTTTATGAGAAGAATAAGAAAATGATCAGCACTGTTACGACCGTGGTATTAGGCGTAGTGGTGGTGTTCTTCGCTTATACTAAGCTGTACAAAGGCCCGGCTGAGGAAAAAGCAGCTACCGCGCTTTCTTTTCCGCAGATGTATTTCCAGGCAGATTCTCTGAATATGGCCCTGAATGGCGATGGCAAGAACCTCGGATTTACCAAGATAGCCAAGAAATATGATGGTACTGCTGCCGGTAATCTTGCCAACTATTATGAGGGTGTGTGCCTACTGAAAATGGGCGATTTTAAGGGCGCTATCAAGTCGCTGGAAGCCTTTAATGGCAAGGGCACAATGGTGGCTTACCAGGCATGGGGCCTTCTCGGTGATGCGTATATGGAAAGCGGCAACAGCGCAAAGGCTATAGAAAATTTCAAAAAAGCCACCGGCGATAAAGACAATGTAATGGTTACCCCAATGTACCTGTACCACATGGCGCTGGCCTACGAAGCTGGCAACCAGGCCAATGATGCCAAGGCTGCTTTAAAGCGCATTCGTGACGAATTCCCACGCAGCATGCAAGCGCGTGATGTGGACAAGGAACTTGCACGTATGGGCGAGGTTAACTAAGAATACTTCTTTCACTTTATTCCATTCCCCTTTTTACCTTTATGGCAAAAAGGGGAATTTTTTATGGCGCAATCGAACAGCAGTGTTAGCTTACACGACACCCAATCATTAGAACAACTGAAATTGCCCCGCGTGGCTATAGTGCATACCGAATGGAACGATAAAATAGTAAGAGAACTAAAGAATGGCTGCGAGAGCATCATACACCGCTTTACCGGCGAGATCATTGATAACATGGCTGTGCCGGGCTGTTTTGAGTTGCCGTTCGGCTGCCGGCAGGTTTGGGAGCATTATAAGGATATGGATGAAAGGCCGGAAGCCATCATAGCATTCGGTGCAGTGGTACGGGGTGGCACGCCGCATTTCGATTATGTATGCCGCGCGGTGACTGATGGCATACTGCAACTTAACCTAACATTGCCCATACCCGTTATTTTTGGTGTGCTTACCCTTGACAATGAAGATCAGGCATGGGAGCGACTAGGTGGCGATCATGGACACAAAGGAGAAGAAGCAGCAGTTGCAGCGCTTAAAATGATCAGGAACAGCAGGCATAAGAGCGGGCTGATGTGAGTTTTGTATTCCAACATCGTTAAGGCCGCGTGAAGTGAACTTTCTCACCGTTGATAACAGTGTAGGGAGGCTCAAAACCCGGCATGGATGTGGCGCGTATGTGGCGTTCTATTTTTTCTTTCGTCCAGTTAAGGTCTATTTGTTTTATCTCCGCCATTTCCTTGCGGTAGTGAATGCTGGTGCCGAATTTACCTACAAGGTCTGCTTGAGGCACTGGCCGGTAGTTCCCGCTCAAGAGGTGGGCCAGGGTTTGCTGAAACAGCCTTACGGATGCTTTGTAAGTAAGCTCGTAAAGGTTACTTACCCAGCAATCTTCAGGGATCATGAACCTCTTCTGAAAAAGGATATCGCCATGGTCTATCCGGGTATCTATTTTATGGATGGTGGTGCCGAATTCTTTTTTCTCTTCCAGCAAGGCAAAAGAGAACTGGTTGGCTCCACGATATTCGGGTAATGGCGCCATATGCAGGTTCACCGCCATTTCGCGGGCTTTTTGTATATGCTCCTGTTTGAGCACCTCATGATACTGAACAGAGTACAGTATGTCGCATTCGGGCAGTTCTTCCAGACTGTTGATAATGGGTATTCCATGTTCACCAGCCAGGGCATTCAGGTCGTGTGCGTTGCCAAATTCTTTCCTGGCATGAGTGATCAGCCCGCATATTTCTATATCCAGCGCTTCTTTCTGCGAGATCAGGTAAGCAAGACACTCATAACCTATCGGTTTTGAGCCGAGGAAAACCAGCTTTTTTTTTGGCATGTTCGTGATTACGGCTCAAATTTAGCATAAAGACGCCTTATTCGTTATACACGGATGTGGAAAATAAGTGTTCCTCTTTCTCAATAGCCTATTTTAAGAGGGAACATTTATCTATTTTCGCCATCCAGATGCAGGCGCGCAAAATACTGATAGTTACCAACCGGGTGCCATATCCGCTGAAAGATGGCGGTAACATGGCTATGGATGCCATGATACAGGGCTATCATGATGCCGGATGGCAGGTGTATCTGCTGGCTATGAATACCTCAAAGCACCATATAGCACATGTGGCGCTGGAGCGGCTGTTCACCCATTTATACGCTTTTAGCTGGGTGGACGTTGATAACAAGATCAAATTGTCCCAGGTCTTAAAAAACTATTTTTTCGGCAAAGAACCGGAACATGCAAAGCGTTTTTATAGCGAGGAATTTAAAACAAAGCTGAAGGACGTATTGCTTTCATTTAAGCCCGATGTGATACAGGTGGAAAGTGTTTATCTCTCTACCTATATGCCGGTGATAAAGATGAATTCGGATGCGCTGAATGTACTCCGCCTTCATAATGTAGAGTACCAGATATGGAAGGGGCTGGAGAAGAAAACAAAGAACCATCTGAAGCGGCTGTATTTTGATAACCTTACCAAGAGGGTGCGTGACTTTGAGCGGGCTGCCTGGAAGCAATATGACCTGTTACTGGCCATTACTGAAAAAGATGCCTCATTAGTATCAAGGCTTGCGGAAACAAGCAATATTATTGTAGCCCCATTCAGTATAGATATGCCGGAAATAAAACCAGAAACCGGCCGGGAACGCTGGGTGGGGTACCATATAGGCGCCATGGACTGGATGGCTAACCAGGATGGGATGAAGTGGTTCCTGAAGCATGCGTGGCCATACGTACACAAAGCGCTCCCAAAGTTTGAGTTCTATTTTGCCGGCAGGAACATGCCGGAAGAGTTTAAAAAGATGCACCTGAATGGTGTGTATTGCTACGATGAAGTGCCCAGCGCCGAGGAGTTTATAGCAGATAAAAAAATACTGATCGTTCCTCTTCTCACTGGTGGTGGCATAAGAGTGAAAATACTGGAAGCCATGGCGGCCGGAAAGGTCGTGATCACCACATCTACCGGGATAAAAGGCATAGAAGCTGCGCCTGGCATGCACTACCTGAGGGTGCATAAACCAGAAGATTTTGCAAGGGCCATTAAATGGTGCTTCGACAATCAGGAAGCCGCCGAAAAGATGACCGAGAACGCCCGCAAAATGGTTATTGAAAAATATGAGCGAAAGAAAGTGATGAAAGAGGTACTCAGTGAAGTGGAGTCGCTACTACATTCCAGGCGGCGGAGGCCGTAACAGCAAATAGTTTAAATCAGTATAAGTTTTTATTTTTCCTGAATCTCTGCTGGCAATAGAGTTTCTGGCAATAGTGGTGATGGTGGGCCGGCCAACTCTGCAATTATATCCGTTGGCGATTATTTTTACAATAACTTTGCCGCCAATAATCAATTATTTAATGCGGTTTAGAATTAACTCCTTGTTTCTAGTTTTGGCATGTTTCGTTTGTGTCTTAAGCATTACCGATGGCTTTGCTCAGTCATTAAAAAAAGAATCATCAAAAAAGCAAAAGAAGAAAACGGGCTCCATATATTTTAGCTGGGGGTATAATGAAGAGACATATACCAACTCTACCCTCCACGTAAAGCAGGAGGGTATGGGCAATGACTATGAACTCATACATGTGCATGCACAAGACCACCAGGGATGGAATGATGGTGTGCTACATAAAGCACTGACGATACCGCAATACAACTATCGCCTTGGTTATTATTTCAATGAAAAGCAGGACCTTGCTATTGAGCTCAATTTCGATCATACCAAATATATTATATCGGGTATGCAGAATATACACCTGAAAGGTACACTGAACCACAGGGTAGTGGATTCTACAATATTCTGGTCTGATCAGAATGGTGATTATTATTACCTTAATAACGGCGCCAATTTTTTCCTGTTTAATATTGTAAAACGCATGGGGCTGTACCATACCCATAGCAACAACATCAGGCTGGACCTAACGGGTAAAGCTGGCGTAGGACCGGTGATACCTCATGTTCAGAATAGCTTCTTCGGGTATGTGAATAACCAGCAGTTCCAGCTTGGCGGCTGGAATACGGGTCTGGAGCTTGCGCTGCGCCTGACTATTATGAAATACGGCTATCTCGAGTTTTCACAAAAGCTGGACTATGCCCGATACAGCCACCTGCTTATAAATGATGGCAGGGCAAGCCAGAACTTTGGTACTTATGAAACAATCCTGAGTTTAGGGGTTGTATTGCCTACCACCAAGGCTAACCCGGCGTTTCATAAAGAGCAGCCAAAGATGGATGCTCCTGATAAATAACTATTTTGTCTTGCTGATAAAATCCAGGATCGCTGGCATCAGCCCGGGGCTTAATGGCAGCTTGGGGTTGTTGTAAGTTGCTACATTCTTTTCCCGGTCTTCAGGCGCCTGCTTCAGCGGGTGGTTCATACCGTCTATTACTTTCAGTGTTGCTTTGGGGCTTGCCTTTTTCAATTGTTCTGCCTCGCTTACTTCCACCTGAATGTCTGTTGTGCCCTGGATAATGAGGATAGGTATAGTAAGTTTTTTGATCTCTTTTGCCGGATCATATTTCAGCCACGAGATCATGTACGGCTGTATAGATGGGCGGAACAGGGACATCAATGCAGGGTCCACGCTTTTTACGAGATGGCCAGCATCGAGGCTGTCGAGTATTATGGTGGCCTGTGCTGCCAGCGTGCCCGATTGTGCGCGGAGCTGTTTTTCTATTATTTTATCTGCCCGCTGCGCCACGCCCGCTATAGAGATAAAACCGGCGACCTTCTCTTTTGCCGCAGCTATCATGCCTATCAGTGAGCCTTCACTATGCCCTGCAATGATGATCTTTGAAAAGCGGGCATCTTTTTTTAGCATTTTTACAAACCCCACCGCATCATCTACCATGTCGCCAAACCGTGTACTATCTTCACTTACTGCCGCGCCTGCACTTTCGCCAACACCACGTTTATCGTAGCGCAGTGCCGCTATACCTGCATGCTGCAATGAGTCGGCTAATAACTTATATGCATCTGTTTTCAAGCCGCCCGCTTCTGAATTGCAGTTGCGGTCAGTAGGGCCTGAGCCGGCTATTATGAGCACTACCGGCACTTTTTTGCTGCCTTCGGGAAATGTGAGTGAGCCAAACACATTGCCTGTACGTGTTTTAAGCACTATGTTCGACTGTTCGCGGGGAGCAGTGTCTTCTTTATAAGGTATGAAGCGGAATGTTTCCAGTTTGTTGCCATCGCTCAGTGACACCAAAAGCGATACGGTGGCGTTAGCAAATCCAGTCTTGTAATAACTGAGCTTGTCCGTCTCTTTGGTGAACTCATAAGACTTCATCTCGCCGAGCTGGGAGTGGACCTGGGCAAAAGTTTGTTTCGTTTTATCCAGCGGTAGCAGACCTTTTGAGCGGTCGGAGAGCATTTCGTAAATGCTGTCTGTTTGCTGGAGGTTGTAGAAATGCTGGAACTTGTTTACCACAGCGTCCACCTCTGTGCGGGATTGGGCAAAAGAGGCGGTAGTGGCTACCAATATTGAAAATACAAAGAATACCTTTTTCATGAATTTGGAGATAGTTAGAAAATTGTACCGAGAATAATTTTAGATAAAATTTCAGACACCAGTAGCCCGACAACAAATATCCATACTGCTTTGCCGCCTTTTAAATTGCAGGATGTGGTAAACGCATTATACATAAGAGCGACCATCCAAATGACAAAAAGCAGACTTAACAGCCCGAAAACTATTACCGGCCCTGACATAGCCGGTTTCATCATTTCCTCCATGGATACTGGTTGGTTTGGCGCGGGCATATAAAAAACAAATCCGGCTATTGCAGGAAAGAGCATCACCCACCTGGCTAAAGCTAATGTGCCCGCAACATCTATAAGCCGGATAGACGACTTTGAAAATATGCGCCCCGCAATATAGAATATCACCACCGGTAAAGACCAGTCAACTAATGCATCTTCCAGGTAAAACCACATTGGTGATGAATGGCCCGTATGTGCATCAAGTACCCCATCAAAATGTGTCTTGCTGTAATAGCCGATAACTGCTGCGGCCAGCATTGCAGCCAAGCCAATGATCAGGGCTTTAGTCCCTGCTATATACATAAACGGGTTGAACAGCCATTTCTTCATCTGGATGTGGTTTTGTTGTTCTTCTGGTTGGTTTCTATTTTCAGGATAATATCATCGAGCAGGTTGCGGACCGTAGGGTAGCTGAGGCCCAGTTTCTGGGCCATGATCTTGAGGCTGCCGCTGCTGATCACAAAGTCAACTATGAAGTCCTGTTCCTGCTGGGTGAGGCTTGCCAAAAGAGGGAGGCTGAATATACCGGTTACTTCGGTAGCGCACTTTTCGCAGACCAGGCTCTTCACTTTCAGAGTAGAAGAGCAGCTGGGGCAAATATGTGGCAGGTTCTTTTGCATAACGATACAAAAGTAATACAGTTTTTAATAAAATTTAGTTTTTGTTCAATAAAATTTAATAGTGACTAAAATAATGATCATTTCTCCACTAAAAAAAGCCCCCCGCTTTAGCGGGAGGCTCGTATTTACAGTTTCCATTGTTTTACTTCTTAGCTGCTGGCTTAGCCGCTGCTGCTGCCGGAGCTGCTTTGCCCGCTGCTGGCGCTGCCGCTGGCGCTGCTTTACCCGCTGCCGGAGCTGCTGCCGCAGTTTCTTCCTGGCGCAGTGCACGGGTAGTAACCACTGATGCTACCGGGATACGTGGAGAATTCAGTATTTCCATGTTTTCAGCTATCACTTCCTGTACACGGATGTTGCCATGCAATTGCAGGTTGGTGATATCCACTTCTATATGCTCTTTCAGGTGTTTTGGGAGAGCGCGTACGTTGAGTGATTTCAATTTCAGCTCCAAACGTCCACCATCTTTCACGCCTTGTGACTGGCCATGGAACTTCAATGGAAGAGTAGCCACAACCTTGCGGTCTTCTACCAGCTCCAGGAAGTCGATGTGGTTCAGCTCGTCTGTTACCACGTCAAACTGTATGTCTTTCATGATCGTGCGGTAGTTCTTACCGTCAACGGAGATCTCTGCGATTTGGAATTCTGGTGTATAAACCAGAGTACGGAATGCCATAACAGGTGCGCTGAAATGGACAGTTTCGGTACCACCGTAGATAACGCCTGGTACATGATCTTCAGAACGGAGCTGGCGTGTAGCTTTTTTGCCAAGGCCGCTTCTGGTTTTACCTTCAATTTTTACACTTTTCATTTTTAGTGTTTTGCTATTTCAATACCGGGCGAATATCCGCCAAACATCCGGACTGAAATCTTATTAATAATTCTTTTCCCTTTGTGGGGGCGGATTTTTTTGTATAAACAGTCTTTATTAATGTGGAAATGAGCAAATTTGAAAATATGCAAATTTCCATTATTTTAATATACTTATTTTGCGAAACACTAATTTTCAAATTTGCACATCTTCAAATTTTCAAATTAGCAATTCGCTATTTGCGATTACTATGAATAAACAAAGAACTTATCGATTTATTCTCAAAAGTATTGCGAATGGCTATTGCGAACAGTTCGCCCGTCGATAATACTTTTATTTTGCTTGTTTTCTTTTTCAACGGTATGGTATCGCAAACGACCAGTTCTTCCAGCACCGAGTTCTCTATGTTTTCATATGCATTTCCGCTTAACACGGGATGAGTACAAAAAGCCCTTACAGACAATGCGCCACGCTCTTTCAGTATTTGCGCACTCTTGCTTAAAGTGCCTGCTGTGTCGCAAATATCATCTATCAGCACCACGTTCCTGCCACTCACATCACCTATCACGGTCATTGCTGCTATCTCATTTGCGCGCTTGCGTTGCTTGTCGCAGATTACCATATCTGCTTCAAAATACTTGGCTACTTCGCGCACCCTGTTCGTACTTCCTACGTCGGGGGCCGCAAAGATAAGGTTTTCTATCTTAAGTTTTTCAATATACGGTATAAAAATTGCGGAGGAATCGAGGTGATCCACAGGTATATCAAAAAAACCTTGTATCTGTGGGGCGTGCAGGTCCATGGTCATTACGCGGTTAGCTCCTGCTTCAGTGAGCAGGTTGGCGACCAGCTTGGAAGCAATGGAAACGCGGGGCTTGTCCTTTCTGTCTTGCCGGGCATACCCGAAGTAGGGTATAACCGCCGTTATGTACCCTGCTGATGCGCGGCGTGCGCCGTCTATCATCATCAGCAGCTCCATCAGGTTATCAGACGGCGAATAAGTGGCCTGTACCAGGAATACATAATCGCCCCGGATAGACTCGTTATAGACCGGCTGAAACTCGCCGTCGCTGAATTTCTGGATGTGCAGCGCGCCCAGTGCCTGACCGAAGTTAGTGGCGATCTGCTCCGCAAGATAAAGGGATGCGTTGCCCGAAAATATTTTTACTGAAGATTCCATGAGTGTGAAATGGATGGCAAAGGTATTGAAAGCATAGTTAACCCCAAGCCAATAAACACCCTTTTTACCCCCACATTGCTAACAAGTTGCGCACACTTTTACTCCTTCTTCATGTAAAAATGCGTTTCGTTGGTGTGCGGGTTGTAGTCGCTCGATGCAAGCACCCAGCCCTGCGCGGTCATATAGTTCACTGCCGATATGCGCGTGGGGAATTTGATCTTTTCCCCGTCCTTGTCTTTAATGAAGTTGTTACTGTTGTCGCCTTTATCGCCATAGTTCACAGAGGCTGTATACTTATCGAATCCGGGGCGGTATACCCTGACCTCGCAATACTTTCCGGTGTTTTGGGCGTGCGCCGCAGTGGTGCCCAGTAGTAGCAGGGCGAATAGCAGGATTTTCATGTGTTGTTTTTCTTCTTTACCCCAATAAAAGTGCCGCATTGTGTTAATAAAAAGGGAAAAATATCGTTTTTTGATGTGCCGTGGTTCACTATATTTGCTTCAAATGGCAACAGTAATGGAACCCGGTTTTTTTATAGACGAAATGGCGCTGCTCAAGGCGTTCATCGAACATAAAACGCTTTCTTACAACGACCTGCAGGACAAGGGCATCATACCCAATATGGATAAGCAGGAACACCGTGTCCTCTTCAAAAGCAGCATAGACAAGTTCAAGAACTGGCAGCTCATAGAGTCTATACCGGACAGTCATCCCCGCGCCTGGAAGGTGCTTCAGGAGCGCGCCAAGGCCGAGTACGACCAACTGAACCGCGACATAGAACGTAAGCAGCTGGTAGAGAAATACTCGTTTGAGAACCTGATGCAGGAAGTGAACAACAATGCCCACAAGCTCCGGTGGATAAAGCTATACCGCAATATGGCCATTGCCGCTTTCGGCCTTTCCCTCATCGTCTTCA
>CAIRTW010000280.1 GCA_903881585.1 uncultured Bacteroidota bacterium
AATGGGGTTAAGACAACTCTTACCCATCATCCCGAAGAGTCAATTAGAAAAATATATCTAAAGCTTATTTGTAGAGAGCCAGTAGGGGAACGCGTTCTTGATAATCAATTAGTTATGCTCAAAAGGTGTCAAACTCGAGAAGAAAAGCGATCATGAAAAATGCGTGTATGTACATACATTTGTATCGGAATAACAAAAACTCCGCAAAAATGAAAAAAGCACGAATGATATTTATGGCCTGTATGTTGCTCGTTACAGCTGCAAATGCCCAGCACAAAACACCTGCTGCTAAAAGCGCTAAAAAAGAAACAAGCCAGCCCGCAAAATGGACTGTGGACCCCGCCCACTCCTCCATTAAGTTTACCGTGAAGCACCTCACCGTATCAGAAGAGGAAGGCCGTTTCAAAACATTTGATGTACGATCGATGCCCCGCAGGCTGATTTCGTAGGCTCGGCAGTTAACTTTACAGTTGACGTGACCAGCATCAGCACAGACAATGATATGCGCGACAAGCACCTGAAGAGCGATGACTTTTTCAATGCCGAAAAATACCCGAAGATGAGCTTTACAGGCATATCGCTCCAGAAATCAACCGGCGGCAATTATGTGCTGGAAGGAAATCTGGCGATACGCGATGTAACGAAAAAAATGAAATTTGCCGTAACCTACGGTGGTACCATGGTGGACCCATATGGCAATACCAAAGCCGGCTTCAAGGCTATAGGCCACATAAGCCGCAAGGCATACAACCTGAAATGGAATGCACTTACAGAAGCAGGCGGAGCAGTAGTAGGAGACGAAGTGACTATCCTGCTGAACCTGGAATTCACATAACAAAAATAACAGACTGGCATAAGGAGTATAGACTGGAAACAATGGCCATGGCGAAAACCGTGGCCATTTTTAGGTGTCCCACACCTCCATGAAGATGTACCACACCTCCATGGTGTAGCACATCTAACCACGGAAAAACCTCATAAAATATCTATACCTTGTAACTAACTAACTACTGGTATCATGGGCAATAAGATGGGCCTCCTCGTAGCAGCACTATTTTTTATTTCGACAACCACATTTGCTCAGAAAGAATTGTCTGCTGCAGAAGTGCAGAATTTTACGAAACTGATACAGGATTCAAAGCAGTATTACGATCTCAAAGTAAGTATTGATTCGTACAACACTGCCGCGAAAATGGAAGTAGAGGATATAAAAATATCAATATTTTCAAAAGATCAGAGCGCTGCTGCTGATGATTATATTTTCACTGGCAACATCAAAAGAATGTTTGGCGGAGCCTCATTGCAAACTATCTGGTTCAGTTACGACAAGCGAAAAAAACAACTGGTACCAAACAGGTAAAACAGCGTTCAATTTGAACATACAGCTAAATGGCCTTGATGCAGCAACTCCCCCTTGCCGCGTGGGCTTGTGCGTTGGCGAAGGGGGTCGGGGGGATGTTTATAAAATACAGACTCATCGCTATCTTTGCACGTTATGGAGGTCATAAACAACAAGAAAAACTTCCGCTTCGAAGCCCCACAGCCCGATGGCGAAGTAGCAACGCTCGAATATAGATGGCTGAAAGGCAGCATAGTGCTCATGCACACATTAGTGCCGGTATCTGCACGGGGCAAGGGCGTAGGTGCAGCCCTCGTGAAATATGTGCTGGACTATATCAGGACAAGCGGCCTGAAGATGGTCGTGTACTGCCCGTTCGTAACAAAATACCTGGAGAGACACCCCGAATACAACGATCTGATAGACGATTCAAAAAGGAGCTGACTCACTCCCACGGCTTCCTTTTTTCTTCCCGCTTAGCCAGCAGGTACAGCAGGAACATAATCGTGCGCAACACAAGAAAAAGGATAAGCACTATCGACAAATACATCTCCCCCGCCTCCTCGCTGATAATATCTGTGTGCTGCACATAAGTCACCCGCCACAAGATCACTGCCCCTATCACCGCAGCAAAAATGATGCAGTTAACAAGTATTCGCCCGTTAATAAGTTCTTTGAGGTGAGACATGGTGCTTTGTTGCTATGAAATTACTGAATAAAATCACAAGTTGGAAAACTGAAGCGGTGCAGCTATTAGTCTTCCTAGTTTTTGTTGAGCGAAGCAAAGAAGCTCATTTACTCGACCTCACCCTCTCCTTTAGGAGTGCCTGCAAGGGCACGAGCGTAGCTCACAGGGGTGAGGTGCTACCCCTTCCCCCCCATCATCCGCTTCATCTCCAGCACATCCATTTCCAGGTCTGCCAGGCGGTGATATACTTCTGCCGGCTCGCTGAAGTCGCTGCTTATTTTCATACGGCCATACCATACTTCTTTTATGTCTTCGGGGTCTATCTCAAGTGTAGGGAACTCATGCCTGTGGGCTATGGTGTCTGATTTCAGGTATAGCTTGCCGCGCTCCCTCAGCCGGTTCACCACGCGCTTCACAGCCACGCCGCCGGTATGTACCACAACATACACCCGGTTGTCACGTATTTTATCCAGTTCATCTATCCATTCTCCTATTATGCGGTCGCCATGCAGCACGTTGGGTGCCATTGAGGGCCCATCTACTTCAAACATCCTGTACGTTGCATTGTTCAGCCCCGGCAACCTGAAGGTGGGCAGCGATTCCATAAACTCCGCATCGCCATAACCCGAGAGGTAGCCCGCCCGCGCTTTCACCGGCACATACACTATATTGTCGTTGCCGCTATTGTCCACCGTTATTATCCTGGGAATACTGCTATACCCCAGCAATGGCTTTTGCTCAAACGCCCCCCGGAGCATCACATCTTTTTCGCCCGACTTTATCACGTCCTCCATGTTTTTTGACAACAGATCGTCCAGTTGTATTCCAAAATACTTGGAAAATGTGAGTAGCGTATCCACATTTGGTTCACTTATTCCGGCCTCGTAATTGGCTATTGTCGTCCGGCCGATATTCACGTCAGAGCTAAGCGCATCCTGCGTTTTGCCCGATTTTTTCCGAAGAAATTTAAGATTGGCTGCTAAGTACATGATGCAAAGCTAAGAATATTTTTCCACAAAATTTGGATTTGTCAAAATAATTGGAATATCTTTGTGCTGGAATTAATGCTTTAGTACACTAAAAATACAAACAAATATCATCTATGCCAAAAAAATTGTAAAAACACAGCCCCTATAACCTCACCAATCGCAAACTGAACTACTTTTTAACCTATACCCTATCAACTAAAAACCTCATTAACCGTCCCAACACTATCGATAACCTAAAAAACAAGAGTCTATGACAAACGAACAAAAAGCACAAGTAAGAGACGCACTACTGCGTTATGTGGACGGCTTCAGTAGCCAAACCCTGGCCGCCGAAAGCCTTGAGAGCATCAGCGCATCCACCATCTCGCAGGTAAAGAACCACAACTGGGAACTGCTCAGCGACCGCCTGTGGCACACAATTGCACGCCAGGTAGGTTTTTATTGTGGCGAGTGGCAGCCTGCCGACACTGGCGCATACCTTCTGCTCCGCATTCTTTTCAGCGATGCGCAGCACTACGCTATGGCATATGGAATAGCAATAAGCAAGGGCCTGGGCAAAACATTCACAGCCAGCCACTACACCCGTGAAAATGATAACACGTTTTATATCGCCTGCAATGAGGACTATAACCGCAAGGCATTCATGATGGACCTTATGAAGAAAACAGGCATGGAAACAAAAGGAAGCGTACCGCAAATGATGGAGCAGTTTGCAGGCCACATCATATCGCTCGAAGAGCCGCTGCTGATACTGGACGATGCCCACAAGCTGAAAGACCGCGTACTGCACCTGGTGGTATTACTGGCAAATGCTATGGCCGGAAAGGCCGGTATCATAGTAATGGGTGGCAACGAGCTGCGCATGAGGATAGTAGAAGGCGTGCGTATGAAAAAAGTGGGCTATGATGAAATATACAGGAGCATCGGCCGCCGCTTCATCACCCTCAGCAGCCTGGGCCCGAAAGACGTGGAGCTGGTTTGCCGCGCCAATGGAGTCTATGACGAAGACCTCATCAGCCACATCACTTACGAATGCGACAACAATCTGCACAATGCAGTACAACTTATACACCAGTCACAGATGAGCATAGCCGCATAGAGCTACTGTCATCCTTAGCCCCGCCGAAGGATGGCATGCTGAGAAAAGTACTTAATTAAATGGAATTTGGAACGTGGATTATTAAAGAAGCAAAAAAATCATAACAATATGTATTACGCAGCAACACAACAGATCAGCGCTGCCCGCCACATTGCCAGGTCGGCGGAGCAACAGATAAAAATGAAAACAGGAATGAGGATAAACATGGTCCTTTATTCACCCGAGGCAGACGGTCAGACACCCGAAGAGATGCTGCGCGTCATTGCGGTAGCTCTGGGAATGAGTACCGATTCTTATACCAACAAATCAAAGGAGCGGTATATTGTAGAACTGAGGTTCATTGCCGCAGTCCTCTTGCGCCGCAACTTCCCCAAAATGACTCTGCACCAGATAGGCACCCTGTTTGGCGGGCAAGACCACACATCCATTATCAGTGCAGTAGCAAGAGCACATGATCTTATTCACATTGGCGATCCACGTTTCGTAGCGAAATATAATGCCGCCTCACAATCTGTAAACCTATGGCTAAAAAACGCGGCATAAGAATTCGTATCAGCCACCAGCGTGTGGCTGCCCTCCAGGAGATCTGCGAGGAAATGCTGGAGGATTTCAACCCCGGCAATGAGCACCAGCACCTGCTCAAAGAATACATGCACGAGCTGCATGGGAAGCTGAAAGAAATGCTGCGGCGCAGCCAGGAAATGTACACACTCACATTGGTGGGCACCGAGGCCACAGCCTTCTATCAGTTGTGGAAAATGTTGGACATCAGCCGCGACAAATACGCGCTGCTGATAGTGGACAACTTGCTGGATAAAATGAGCAGCCTCGCAGCATAGATGATAGCTCTGAAAAAGCCTAATGAAATAACTCAGTGCGTAGCCACGGGTTGCAAAAAACACACGCAACAAAGCCGTGAAAGGGCTAATACCCGGAGACACCATCATTAACAGACAAAACTTTTATTAAACGACCTCCCATTGGCATGAAATTGTATCATTGAATATCGTCCCGAATTTAACAAAGCATTTTTCCAACGATTTTAACCGGTAAACGATCATGCAGGCGGAAGAAAAAAACAAAACTATGATAACAAGGACCGCTAAGAAAATGCAGGCAGGTATTACCATGGCCAGGTTCGAAGAAGCGCTTGCCCGGTATGCCGGCGCAGAGTACCGCGAAGCCGAAATAAATAAGTGCATAGAAGAAGAAGTGAACGAACTGCTTGAAAAATATAATGACGAACTGAAGGATCTTGGCCAGGCAAAAACAATCGCTTTTAGTATCGCACAGTCTTACTGCCTGGAGAATAAAGAAACACTTTTCAGCAAGCGCAGAAGCATAGGCACATTGCACGGCATTGCGGGTTTCAGGTTGGGTACGCCCAGGTTAAAGACCGCAAAGGGCAGTGATTGGAAAAAAGTGTTACAGGCGCTGAAAGAACAACTGCCTGGTTATGTGCGCATTACTGAGGAGCCGGCCAAAGACCTGCTGCTCGCAGACCGCAATAAAGAAGCCGTGGCGCCCCTGTTGATGAAGATAGGTGTGCACGTGGTGCAGGATGAGTTATTTTATATCGAATCAAAAAAAGCTGCTTAAAGGGAAATTATTTTGTAATCATTCCCACAAATCATAACTTTAGAAAGGAGGTTTTATGAAAACGAGAAGACAACAAAAGCACGAAATGCTCATTGCCTTTATGGCCAACATGAACACGGACAAACAAAAGCGCCGCCCAGCCCCTGCTAAGCCAAAACTCCTGAGCACCCTCCTTTCTTTCTTTATTTAACAGTAGGGAAGAGTCAAAGATCAATGGCTTTGCGGGTTGCATCTTAAAGCTCTGTTCGCAGATGCAAAAGCAAAAATTGAATTTCTTTGTTACTGCACATTTTCCGTACACAACCACTTTGAAAAATTGTGAATATACGTACCTCATTCTACTTCGGAGAGGGATGGGGAGAGGTCCCCTCAGCTGGCACGATTTTCCTGCAACTTCAGTAAGATATTTCCTCACGACCAAGCAAAAAGGTATTTATGAACAGGACAGCATATATAGCCGGTAAGATCACAGGCCTCCCCAAAGGGATCGTAAAAGACAAATTCAACACCATGGCCAGGCAGCTATCCGGTATGGGCTACCATGTTGTAAAACCTGAAGCTGTAACCGACGATACCAAATCATGGGACGATGCTGTGCGCAACGACATAAAGCATATGCTTGAATGCGACGAAGTACATCTCCTCTCCGACTGGCAGGATAGCCGGGGCGCCCAGCTCGAGCGCGACATAGCCATCCGCCTGGGTATGCAGGTAGTATATCATTGATAGACTGTGAATTGTGTTTACTTAACGATGAGGGTGTCTCAAAAGGGCACCCTCTTATTTTGTTTAAAAACTAAATGTCAGGTGGGTTTTTCCACATTTGGTGTGCATAAATAAAATAAGGCATAAGTAAATACAGGCAATAGTTTCGGCGTAAATTTGAGTTATGTCGGAACCTGTATTTAAAGAATATTTCCAGCATCAGGCA
>CAIRTW010000281.1 GCA_903881585.1 uncultured Bacteroidota bacterium
AGACCTACGCAGACATTCAGATTACCTGTTATGGGGGTAGGAACCGTGTTCACTGTTACGATCGTAGTAGTGATACATCCGGTACTCAAAGAATAGGTTATAGTGGAGGTGCCAACAATATTACCACTAATGATACCTGTGCCCGCGCCTGCACTGGCATTACCATTGCTGCTGGTCCAGGTGCCACCTGCCGGTGTTGCGTTCAAAGTAGTTGTTGAACCAACACAAACGCTTGTGCTGCCGGTTATCGTTGAAGGATTGGCATTCACTGTCACGGTAGCCGTAACTATGCAGCCGGTACCGAGCGTATAGGTAACCGTTGCATTACCCGCAGTCCCCCCGGTTATTATCCCCGTGCCTGCACCAATGCCCACACTGCCCGTGCCTGAACTAGTGCTCCATGTACCGCCTGCAGGTGTTGCGTTCAGGGTTGCTGTTAGTCCTACACACACAGGGTTGTTACCAGTGATCGCAGTTGGAAGTGGATTTACGGTCACCGTGGCTGTTGTTATGCAACCTGTGCCTAAAGTATACGTTACCGTGGCATTACCAGCAGTGCCGCCGTTCATCACTCCCGTAGCGGGATTGATAACCACGCTTCCGGTACCAGCAGTAGTGCTCCATACACCACCCGCCGGGGTTGAATTTAATGTTGTGGTCAACCCAATACATACCGGAACATTGCCGGTTATCGATGTTGGATTGCTATTTACAGTTACTGTAGCGGCCACAGTACAACCTGTACTAAGCGTATAGTTAACGGTAGCATTACCGGCCGTTCCGCCTGTAATGATACCGGTACCTGCACCAATACCTACGCTGCCCGTGCCTGCAGTAGTGGTCCAGGTGCCGCCGGCTGGCGTTGAATTAAGTGTTGCCGTCAGACCTACGCAGACAGGTACATTGCCCGTGATCGCAGCAGGGTTATTATTTACCGTCACAGTTGCTGTTATGATACATCCGGTGCCAATTGTATAAGTGACCATTGCGTTACCCGCTGTGCCGCCGGTTATTACGCCCGTTGCAGGGTTAATACCCACACTGCCCGTGCCTGCGCTGGTACTCCATGCGCCGCCAGCCGGTGTAGAATTAAGCGTAGTTGTCAACCCAACGCATACTGGTACATTGCCGGTTATTGTGGTCGGGTTGGGATTTACCGTTGCGATATCAGTGACCTTACAGCCGGTAGACAATGTATATGTTACATTAGCATTGCCTGCAGTGTTACCCGTTATTATGCCTGTACCGGCCCCAATGCCTACACTGCCTGTACCTGCAGAGGTGGTCCATGTACCGCCTGCTGGAGTTGAATTCAGTGTTGCCGTCAAACCAACGCAGACCGGAACATTGCCGGTAATAACTGTGGGATTTACATTTACGGTAACAATAGCTGAAGATGTACAACCAGAGCCCAGAGCATAGGTAATGGTCGATGTGCCGGGGAAAAGACCTGTGACATTGCCAAACGCATCGACCGATGCATTACCAGTGCTGCTGGTCCAGGTGCCGCCACCCGCATCTGTGAGTGCTGTTATTGCGCCCACGCACACGGTAAGGGTTCCTGTTATAACACCCGGAACGGAATTTACCGTGATCGTCGTTGTAGCGATACAACCAGTACTTAGCGCATAAGTGATTGTTGAAGTGCCCACGCTGTTGCCGGTGATCACACCCGTTCCTGCGCCAACACCGGTATTACCATTGCTGCTGGTCCATGTGCCGCCCGCCGGAGTTGAGTTAAGTGTCGCTGTCAGACCTACGCATACTGCGGTTGGCCCTGTTATTGGCGTAGGATTGCTGTTCACGGTTACCGTAGCAGTTGCGATACAACCTGTTCCTAATGTATAAGTAACGGTGGCATTACCCGCAGAGCCGCCGGTAATAACACCTGTTCCCGCACCAATGCCCACGCTGCCTGTACCCGCTGTTGTGGTCCATGTACCACCCGCTGGTGTTGAATTCAATGTCGTCGTCAAACCAACACATACCGGTACATTGCCGGTAATTGTAGTTGGGTTACTGTTTACAGTAACGATAGCCGTAATGACACATCCCGTGCCGAGTGTGTAAGTGACGTTTGCATTGCCTGCCGTATTACCGGTAATGATACCAGTCCCGGCGCCGATACCCACACTACCAGTTCCCGCCGTAGTGGTCCACGTGCCGCCGGCCGGGGTCGAATTAAGTGTTGCCGTTAAACCAACGCAGACCGGCACATTTCCTGTTATGGCAGTTGGATTTGGATTTACAGATACAGTTGCAGTAGCGATACAGCCTGTCCCCAAAGTATAAGTAACGGTTGCATTGCCTGCCGTACCACCGGTGATTATTCCTGTGCCGGCACCTATACCCACACTGCCGGTACCGGGAGCAGTGGTCCAGGTACCTCCTGCAGGTGTTGAGTTTAATGTCGTTGTCAATCCAACGCATACCGGAACATTACCGGTGATCGCAGTTGGATTTGGATTCACTGTTACGGTTGCGGTGACGATACATCCCGTGCCAAGTGTGTAGGTAACAGTTGCATTACCTGCGGTATTACCCGTTATAATACCTGTTGCTGCACCGATGCCCACACTGCCCGTTCCTGCAGTAGTCGTCCATGTGCCACCGGCCGGAGTTGAATTTAATGTAGCCGTTATACCAACACATACAGGAGTATTTCCCGTGATCACTGTCGGATTACTGTTTACAGTTACGGTAGCTGTTGTTATACAACCTGTACCTAAAGTATAGGTTACAGTTGCGTTACCTGCAGTGCCGCCGGTCATAATACCAGTCCCGGCACCAATGCCCACGCTGCCGGTTCCAGCAGTAGTTGTCCATGTGCCGCCGGCCGGGGTCGAATTAAGTGTTGCCGTTAAACCAACGCAGACCGGCACATTTCCTGTTATGGCAGTTGGAT